>NZ_JBEXJK010000323.1:0-9545 GCF_040609095.1 Kitasatospora sp. NPDC004799 | reverse complement strand
GGGGTTCGGGCGCTCGCGGCACTGGGTGGTGGCGCGGGCGCGGTCCCCGGGGGGTGCCGAACGGGCCCGGGGGGTGCCGAACGGGGTCGGCTCGCGGACGGCGGTGTGCGGGTGAGGGGCCGGCGGGGTGCCGGACGGGGTCGGCTCAGTACCAGTGGTGGTTCTGCCAGAACGCCCAGGCGGCGCAGGGGCTGCCGTAGCGGGTGTTCATGTAGTTCAGGCCCCACTTGATCTGGGTGGCCGGGTTGGTGCGCCAGTCGGCGCCGGCGGAGGCCATCTTGGAGCCGGGCAGCGCCTGGACCAGGCCGTAGGCGCCGGAGGAGGCGTTGACCGCGAGCGGGTTCCAGCTGCTCTCGCGGAACACGATGTTGCTGAAGCACTGGAGCTGGCCGGCCGGGACGATCTGCGCGGCGATCTGCTGCGGGGTGCCGGAGTAGGCGGTCGTGAGGTTCTGGCGCTCCTGGGAGCGCGAGGCGGCGGCCGCGGCGTCGGCCTTGGCCTTGGCGTCCGCCTGGGCCTGCGCCTCGGCCTGGGCCTGCGCCTGCGCCTGCGCCTGGGCGGCGGCGTCCGCCTCGGCCCTGGCCCGGGCCTCCTGGGCGGCCTGCTCGGCGGCGGCAGCAGCGGCAGCGGTGTCGGCCGGGACCTGGTCGGCGACCGGCACGCCGTCCACCGCGACGGCGGCCGCGGGGGCGGCCTCGGTGGTGCTCCCGGCCTGCGGGATGGCGAGGGCGGCGGTGGCGGCACTCGCGACCACGAGGGTGGCGACGCCGGTGATCAGGGAGTTGCGGCGGGCATGGCTGAGCTGCATGGGGCGGGACGATCCTTCTCCGTCGGGGGCCGTGCCGGTGGCACCGGGGGCGGGGCATCGCGTGGGCTCCGGGTGAGCGGGGCCCGTGCGGCCGCCCTGGACGGCCGTGGCGCCCCGGCGGAAGCGGCGGGGCGGGCAGGCTGCGCGGCGGCGGAGGTGATCGGCTGCGCTGCCTGGCGACGGGCCATTCTTGGCAGGGCCGGGGACGGGTGGCAAAGCCGTGGACTACTACGCCGGATCGTGGCTGCGGGGCGCCCGCGGCGAGGCCTGGCGGTGGATTTGGTGCGGTGTGCCCGGATTGTCCATCGGGGGATCGAGATCGTGGACGGCGACGGATCGCAAGGGCGACAGCCGTGGTGGCCTGTGTTCTTCAGGCGGAGTGCGGTCTGGGGCGGTCCGGCCGGGGCGCCCCGGCGGCACCGGGGCGGGTGCCCCGGGCCGCCCCTCCACTACCGGGGATCGTAGGTGGCGATCCCGCTGTGGGCGGGCTCACACGCACCAGGGCGCGAGGTCGGCGCAGCGTGAGCGGACGGTCACGGACTCAGGACGTCGCGTACGGATTCCCCGGGACGGGCCGCCCGGTGGTGGGGTGGTCGGGCGCAGGCGACTCCTCGTCGGCGTCCTCCGTCGCGGGCGGCACGAGGTCGCGGCCGAGCAGGGTGGCGCCGGCGACGGCGCCCGGCATGGCGAGCACCGTGACCATCGGCACCAGGAACGCCAGCACCAGTGGCGTGCCGAACCCCAGCGCCAGCCCGAGCCGGGCGCGCAGCAGCCGGATCCGCTCGGGCTGCGGCACCTGGCGCCGCTGCAGGGCGACGGCCGTCAGTTCGACGGTCAGGAAGAAGCCGGACACCAGGAAGCCGAGCGCCGGGACCACGGTCTGCCCGATCACCGGGATGAACCCGCAGGCGAACAGCAGCACGCCGAACCCGGCCACCCGCAGCAGGACGTACGCGCTGTCGCGCAGGGCGACCAGCAGCTCGATCCAGACCGGGATGTCCGGCGGGGTGGGCGCACCGCCCTCGGACTCGTCGACCGCGGCGCAGAGCGCCTCGTAGAAGGGCTGCCCGACCAGCAGGGTGACCGCGGTGAAGGTGAGCAGGGACAGCAGCAGGCCGCCGCCGAAGACGATCGCGGCGAGCGCGTCGCGCAGCACGTCCCGCCAGGGGGAGCCCCAGCCGTCGGCGAACGGGGTGGCCCAGGCCGCGAGGTCGGTGGACCAGGCGCCGAGGGAGATGAGCGCCGCGATGTAGCCGACCAGCGCGATCAGGGCCGGCAGCATCCCGATGCCCCACCAACGGCCGTGCCGGCCGATCCACTTCTGGCCCTCGACCAGGTACTTCATCCCCACCACAAGATCTCGCATGGGCGATCACCCTAGGGCCTCCCCGCCCGGAACCCGGCATTGCCGTGTTCCTGCCAGTTTCGACCGGCAAGGTCCGGACCCTCCTGCCGCGCCGCCCGGCGGGCCACTCTCGGGTTCCCCCACCTGTCAAGGAGGAGCCCGATGAAGCGTCAACTCGGCAGAGTTTTCAGCGTGTTGGCCGGCCTGGTGTTCGGCGCCGGCCTGCTCGTGCTGCCCGCCGCCGCCTCGCCCGCACCGTCCCCCACCGTGGTCGGCGGGACGCGGGCGGCGCAGGGCGAGTTCCCGTTCATGGCGCGGCTGTCGATGGGCTGCGGCGGCGCGCTCTACACCTCGCAGATCGTGCTCACCGCCGCCCACTGCGTGGACGGCACCGGCGCCAACAGCGGCATCACCGCCACCTTCGGGGCGGTCGACCTGAGCAGCGGCAGCGCGATCAAGGTCCGCTCCTCGTACGTCTACCAGTCGCCGAACTTCACCGGCGCCGAGAACGGCGACGACTGGGCGCTGATCAAGCTGGCCTCGCCGGTGACCGGCAGCCAGGTCGCCACCCTGCCGATCGCCACCACCACCGCGTACGACAGCGGCACCTTCACCATCATGGGCTGGGGCGCCGCGCGGGAGGGCGGCGCCCAGCAGCGGTACCTGCTCAAGGCCACCGTGCCGTTCGTCGACGACGCCACCTGCGAGAGCGCCTACCCGGGCCTGAACCGGGCCGGCTCGATCTGCGCGGGCTACGACCAGGGCGGCGTCGACACCTGCCAGGGCGACTCCGGCGGCCCGATGGTCCGCCGGGACTCGGCGGGCCGGTGGATCCAGGTCGGCATCGTCAGCTGGGGCAACGGCTGCGCCCGCGCGGGCTACCCGGGCGTCTACAGCCAGGTGAGCACCTACGCGGGCGACATCGCCGCGGCGGCGGCCCGCCTCTGAGGCGACCTTGCGGGAAGGGTGCCCGGGCAGGAGCCTCTGCCCGGGCACTCACCCGTGCAGCCACTCCTCGGCCCGCCGCCGCTCGCGGGCGATCCGGCCGGTGGCGTCCGGGGGCAGGCGGGCGAGCAGGGCGGCGGCGGCGTCCGGGCGGCCGGCGAGCGCCTGGGCGCCGGCCAGCCGGGCGGTGACCAGGGCGTGGTCGCGCGGGTGGGCGGCCGGGTCGAGGAGCCGCAGGGCGGCCTCCAGCCGGTCCGCCGCGGTCCGGGCGTGCACGACGCGGCCGGTGCGGACGGCGAGGTCCCGGTGGCAGGTGCCGTGGGCGACGGTCAGGACCAGGTCGGCGCGGGCCGCCCAGGGCGTCGGCTCGCCGGAGCGCAGCGCGGCGTCGGTCAGCCGCCGGGCCTCCGCCAGCGTTCGGGCGACCTGCGGCGCCTGGCCGGCCAGCGCGTGGGCGTGGGCCTGGACGACGGCGGCCCAGGCCCGTGGCCCCGGCAGGGCAGGGGCGGCGGTCCGGGCGGCCTCGGCCAGCGCGAGCGCGGTGGCCGGGTCGCCGTGCCACCAGTACAGGGTGCTCTGCCGGGCGAGCAGCGCGGCCGCGGTGGCCCGGTCGCCGGTCGCGCGGGCCCACTCCAGCCCGGTGGCGTACCAGCTGAGCGCGCGGGCGGGCCGGCCGCCCTCGAAGTGGGCCCAGCCGGCGAGTTCGGCGTACTGGGCGGCGAGCGAGCGGTCGGCGGTGGGGTGCTCGCGCGGGTCGGGGAGCGGGCGGCCGAGCAGGCTGTGCGCGTGGTGTTCCAGGACGGCGGCCAGTTCCTCGCCGCCGATCCGGCCCGCGGCGGCGCGGTAGGCGGAGAGCAGGTGGGCGAGCACCTCGACGGTGGCGGCGTCCGGCGGGGCGGTGTCCGCGGCGAGCACCGGCCGGGTGGCGGCGCGGGCGCCGAGCCGTTCGCGTTCCCGGTGCACGGCCTGCCAGAGGGCCGCCAACTCGCCGCCGGCGAGCAGGAGTTCGTCGGCCCGGGCGGGCAGTCCGGGCGGTGGCCAGCGGCGGGCGTTCTCCACCCGGCTGATCAGCGAGTCGTGGTAGCCGAGCAGCCGGCCGACCTCGGCCTGGCTGAGGCCGCGGGCCTCGCGCCAGTGGCGCAGCCGGCGGCCGAAGCGCAGGCGGGCGGACTCGGGTTCGGTGCGGGGCGGGGGCGGCGGGGGTGGTGCGGGGGCGGGCAGGAGCGGCACGGGGTCTCCCGGAGGGGGCGGGGGGCTCGTGGGGGAGCGTCATGCCCTGGTATCCCCTTTGACGTGCCATGGTCAAACTGGCGGGGTCGTCCGGCCCGGGAACGGCACCGGGCCCGGGAGCCTCCGCAACGGCTCCCGGGCCCGGCGTTCCCGCGCGGGGCGGACGGGTCAGGAGCCCGCCGCCACCGCGGCCCGCCGCCGTCGGCCCACCACGGCCGAGGCCGCCAGCACGATGGCTGCGGCGACCAGCGACAGGTACATCTGCTTGCGCCCGTCGGCGTCGGTGAACATGTACGCCATGACGAACCCGATCATGCCCATGGCCGTCCAGGTCAGGTACGGGTACAGCCACATCCGGACGGTGTGCCGCTCGGGCATCTCGCGCTCGATGATCTTGCGCATCCGCAGCTGGGTGGCGCAGATCACCAGCCAGACGAAGAGCGCCACGGCGCCGGAGGAGTTGAGCAGGAAGGCGAACACGGTGTCCGGCGAGGTGTAGTTGAAGAAGACCGCGACGAAGCCGAAGACCACCGAGGAGAGGATCGCCACCCGCGGCACGCCGCGCGAGGTCACCGTGGCGAAGGCCTTGGGCGCGTCTCCGCGCTGGCCCAGCGAGAAGGCCATCCGGGAGGCGGTGTACATGCCGGAGTTGAGGCAGGACAGGACGGCCGTCAGCACGATCACGTCCATCACCTGGCCGGCGCCTGGGATGCCGATGTGGTCCAGCACCGCCACGTACGGGCTGGCCTTGACCTCGGCGGAGTCCCACGGGAGCAGGGTGACCACGAGCAGGATCGAGCCCAGGTAGAAGATCCCGATGCGCCAGATGACGCTGTTGGTGGCCTTGCTGACCGCCTTCTCCGGGTCCTCCGACTCGCCGGCGGCCAGGGTGACGATCTCGCTGCCCATGAAGGCGAAGACCACGGTGAGCATGCCGGTGAAGACCGCGCCCACCCCGTGCGGCAGGAAGCCGCCGTGGCCGGTGAGGTTGCTGGCGCCGACCGCGTGGGTGCCCGGCAGCAGACCGAAGGCGGCGAGGGTGCCGATCACCAGGAACGCGGCGATCGCGACCACCTTGATCCCGGCGAACCAGAACTCGAACTCGCCGTAGGAGGCCACCGAGAAGAGGTTGGTGGCGGTGAGCACCGCCATCACGATCAGCGCCCAGCCCCACTGCGGCACGCCGGGCACCCAGTTGTTGAGGATCTTCGCGCCGGCGGTCGCCTCGACCGCGAGCACCACGACCCAGAAGAACCAGTACAGCCAGCCGATGGAGAACCCGGCCCAGCGGCCGAGCGCGCGGTCCGCGTAGGCGGAGAAGGATCCGCTCTGCGGGTCGGCCGCGGCCATCTCGCCGAGCATCCGCATCACCAGCACGACCAGCGCGCCGGCCAGTGCGTAGGAGAGCAGGATGCCCGGGCCGGTGGACGCGATGCCGGCGCCGGAGCCGACGAACAGGCCGGCGCCGATCACACCGCCGATGGCGATCATCGACAGGTGGCGGTTCTTGAGCCCGGCCTTCAGGTGGCCGTCGCCGCCGTGACCGATCGGCCCCGGCTGCTGGGGGAGCGCCGTGGCCGTCGTGGGCTTGGTGGTGTCCGCACTCATCAAGGGTGCCCTGTGCCTTTCCAGCGCGGTGTGACCCTCGGCTCGTCGCGCCGGAGGGTGGGGGACTTGCCCGCGCATTGCGTCGCAACCTAACTTCTACGCCCGAGTATCGGAACAATGCTTTGATAACTGTTCGCTCACCGAACGCAAAAGGCCTGGTCAGGGCGGGTGGAAAGGTGGCATGGAAACCTCAGATCTGACGCATCGTCAGGATTCGGGCAGGTTGCCAAGCTCTGCTGGGGCTCAAGTCGGCCGCCGGGTGGACGGCCGGAGCGGCCGTCGGAGGCGGTTCAGACCGGCCGCAGCTCGAGGACGGTGATCGAGGCCGCGTCCGCCGGGCGTCCGGTCAGCCGGGCGGCCAGGATCCGGGGGACGTCCTCCTCCTGCGAGTATCCGGGCAGCACGGTCACCTCCGCGCGTCGTACCCCGGGCTCGCCCCGCACCGCGTACGTCACCAGGTAGCCGTACCGCTCCGGCGGCGGCCCCTCGTCCCGGTCGTGCCGGTCCTCCCGGCTCCGGACGGTCATCCGCATCGACCTCCTCGGCCCATTGTCGGCGCGGTGTGGCCGATCCCGGCGAATCCGGGCAGAGTGGGACTCTCGGGGCATGCCGTAGGAGCAACCCGAGCGTTCTCGGCGCGGCCGGTACCCGGCGCCGGTCAGGAGCGACCCCATGCAGACCACCTGGAAGGGGACGATCAGCTTCGGGCTGGTCAGCATCCCCGTCCACCTGTACTCCGCGACCCAGGAGCACGACGTCCCGCTGCACCAGGTGCACGCGAAGGACGGCGGCCGGGTGCGGATGAAGCGGTACTGCGAGCGGGAGGAGAAGGAGGTCCCGTACGCGGAGATCGCCAAGGGGTACGAGTCCCCCGACGGGCGGACCGTCACGCTCTCCGACGAGGACCTCGCCGACCTGCCGCTGCCCAGCAAGAAGGTCATCGACGTGCTGGCCTTCGTGGACGAGGGCGAGATCGACCCGCTGATGTTCTCCAAGGCCTACTACGTGGGCGTCGCCGACAAGGCCGCCGCCAAGCCGTACGCGCTGCTGCGCGACGCGCTCACCGACTCCGGGCAGATCGCCGTCACCAAGATCGCGCTGCGCACCCGGGAGTCGCCCGCGGTGCTGCGGGTGCACGACAACACCCTGGTGCTCCAGACCTGCATCTGGCCCGACGAGGTCCGCCCGGCGGCCGGCATCGCGCCCGAGGAGGACGTCACCGTCCGGCCGCAGGAGCTCAAGATGGCGCGGTCGCTGATGGACACCCTCTCCGAGGACTTCGACCTGTCCCAGCTGCACGACGACTACCAGCAGGCGCTGCAGCAGGTGATCACCGCGCGGCTGGAGGGCGTGGAGGTCCCGCACGAGGAGGAGCCGGGCGAGGCGCCGGACAACGTGATCGACCTGATGGAGGCGCTGCGCAGCAGCCTCAAGCGGGCCAAGGGCGGGCGGGAGGCGGGGCCGCGGAGGCCGGCGACGAGGCGGAGGAGCCCGCGCCGCGCAAGCGCGCCCCGGCCGCGAAGAGCACCCCGGCCGCGAAGAGCGCCCCGGCGGCTTCGAGGACGACCCCGAAGGCGGCTGCCAGGACCACCGCGAAGTCCACCTCGACGAAAAGCTCCGCGAAGTCCGCCGCGAAGTCCTCCGGGACGGCGTCCGCGCGGAGCCCGGCGGCGAAGAAGACCACCACCCGGAAGTCCTCGGCGCCCCGCAAGGCCTCCTGACCCCTCCGGGTCAGGCTCTCCTCCCGTCCAGCCGTCCAGCATTGGAGGCGATCCCGATGGACCTGCTGACCTACAAGGAAGTCGACGCCCGGGCCGACGCCGAGGCCGGCCCCCGAGCCCGGAAGGCCCGGGGCTTCGGGCACCAGGCCTGGCACTGGCTGCTCAGCCTCAGCCCCACCGTGGTGACGTTCATGATCGCGCTCTCGGTCGGGCTCGGCATGATCGCCGCCCAGGTGAGCCTGCTGGCGGTGCTGGTGCCGATGGCGGTCTTCTGGGGCCTGACGGTCGTCGCGATGATCGGCGTGATCGCCCGCTGGATGACCCCGGGGCCGGGCCGGCACCGGATGGCGTCCTGACCCGGCCGGGCCGGGTGGGGTCCGGGAGGGCTCAGCCGATCCACACCGTGGTGACGTTGCAGAACTCCCGGATCCCGTGCCCGGACAGCTCCCGCCCGAACCCGGAACGCTTGACGCCGCCGAACGGCAGCGCCGGGTGGGAGGCCGTCATCCCGTTGAAGAACACCCCGCCGGCCTGGACGTCCCGGACGAAGCGCTCCCGCTCGGCCTCGTCGGTGGTCCAGACGTTGGCGCTGAGCCCGAACGGGGTGTCGTTGGCGACCGCCACCGCCTCGTCCAGGTCCGCCACCCGGTAGACGGTGGCGACCGGGCCGAAGGTCTCCTCCTGGTGGATCCGCATCGCCGGGGTGATGCCGGTCAGCACCGTCGGCTCGTAGAACCAGCCGGTGTCCCAGCCGGTCGGGCGCCCGCCGCCGCACTCCACCCGGGCGCCGCGCACCCGGGCGTCCTCGACCAGCTCCTCCAGGTCGTCCCGCCCCTGGCGGCTGGCCAGCGGGCCGACGTCGGTGCCCTCCTCCATCGGGTCGCCGACCCGCAGCGCGCGCATCGCCTCGGTGAAGGCGGCGGTGAAGCGGTCGTACACGTCGGTGTGCACGACGAAGCGCTTGGCGGCGATGCAGGACTGGCCGTTGTTCTGCACCCGGGCCCGGACGGCGGTGCGCACCGCGGCGTCCAGGTCGGCGCTCGGCAGCACGACGAACGGGTCGCTGCCGCCCAGTTCCAGGACGGCCTTCTTCACCTCGTCCGCCGCGGTGGCCGCGACCGCCCGCCCGGCCGGCTCGCTGCCGGTGAGGGTGACGGCGGCGACCCGGCGGTCCCGGATCACCCCCTCGACCGCGCCCGAGCCGATCAGCAGGGTCTGGAAGCAGCCCTCCGGGAAGCCCGCCCGCCGGAACAGCTCCTCGATCGCCAGCGCGGTGCGCGGCACGTTGGACGCGTGCTTCAGCAGGCCGACGTTGCCCGCCATCAGGGCCGGCGCGGCGAACCGGATCACCTGCCAGAACGGGAAGTTCCACGGCATCACGGCCAGCACCGGGCCGAGCGGACGGTAGCGGACGTAGGCGCGGGCGGCACCGGAGTCGGCGACGTCGGCCGGGGCCGGGTGCTCGTCGGCGAGCAGCGCCTCGGCGTGGTCCGCGTACCAGCGCATCGCCTTCGCGCACTTGGCGGCCTCGGCGCGGGCGGCGGCGAGCGGCTTGCCCATCTCCTCGGTCATGGTGCGGGCGACCGCCTCCTGGTCCTGGTCCAGCAGGTCGGCCGCGCGGTGCAGCAGTGCGGCGCGGGCGGCGAAGGCGGTGCCGCGGTAGTCGTGGAAGGCCGCCTCGGCGCGGGCCAGCCGCTGCTCGACACCGGCCGCGTCGAGCGGTTCGAAGGTCTGGAGGGTCTCGCCGGTCGTGGGGTTGACGCTGGCGATGGGCATGCGGGGCTCCCAGGAGGGTTCGGGTGCGGTGCGTCTGCCCTCACACCCTCCCCGACCGCCCGGCTCCGGGCACGCCACCGCGCGCCCGGCGTGTCCCGGCGGGCGCGCGGCC
>NZ_JBEXJK010000322.1:0-9549 GCF_040609095.1 Kitasatospora sp. NPDC004799 | reverse complement strand
GGTCCGCCCGGGCAGCAGGTGCCGGGGCACCCGCCGCGGCCGCCCCGGCCGCCGTGGGGCGAGCAGTAGGCGGACGGTAGGAAGGACACGGGCAGGGCCTCTCCCGCGGGTGTGGGGGAGGCCCTGCTGCGTCGGTCCCGGGGCCGGGGCCGGGGTCAGGTCGTGGGTGTCGCGGGCGTTGCGGGAGTCGTGGGCGGGCGTCGTGGGCGGACGGACGCTCAGGCGGCGGCTCAGGCGGGGGCTCCGGTGGCGGCCCGGTCCGGCGGCCGGCCGTACGCCGGGAGCGGCTCGGGAGCGGGCCGGGGCGGGTCCAGGGCGGTGCGCCCGGCGGAGTCGCTCAGCTTGATCAGCAGCGCCGTCATCAGCCAGTTCGCCAGCAGCGACGAACCGCCGGCGGCCAGGAACGGCAGCGCCTTGCCGGTCAGCGGGACCAGCCCGCTCACCCCGCCGACCACCACGAACACCTGGAGCGTCAGCGCTGCGGAGAGGCCGGTGGCCAGCAGTTTGCCGAACGGATCGGTCAGCCCGACGGCGGTGCGCAGGCCGCGCTGCACCAGCAGGACGTAGACCAGCAGGATCGCGGTCGTCCCGGCCAGGCCCAGCTCCTCGCCGACGGTGGTGAAGATGAAGTCGCTGCGCCCGGCGAAGCCGATCAGCCAGGGGCGGCCCGAGCCCAGGCCGGTCCCGGTCAGGTGCCCGGTGCCCAGGCTGAACAGCGCCTCGGCGGGCTGCTCGGAGATCGCCCGGTCGTGCAGCGGCCGGTAGTAGTCGAGCGGGTGCAGCCAGGCCTCGACGCGGCCGTGGACATGGGGCTCGACGCTGCCGACCAGCGCCGCGCCGCCGACCGCCAACAGCAGGCCGAGCACCACCCAGGCGGTGCGCTCGGTCGCCACGTACAGCATCACGACGAAGACGCCGAAGAAGATCAGCGAGGTGCCCAGGTCGCGTTCGAGGACCAGCACCAGCAGGCTGACCACCCAGACCGCCAGCACCGGACCGGCGTGCCGCCCGCGCGGCAGGGTCAGCCCCCGGACCCTCCGCCCGGCCAGCGCCAGCGCGTCCCGGGCGGTCGTCAGGTACCCCGCGAAGAAGACCGTGATCGCGACCTTCACGAACTCGTCCGGCTCGAAGGAGAGCCCGAACAGCCGGATCCAGCGCTTGGCGCCGAAGCTGTCGCCGGGCGAGAACACCGGCGCGACCAGCAGGACCAGCGCACCCGCCATCAGCAGGTAGACGTAGCGCTGGAAGAAGCGGTGGTGCCTGACGAGGACGATCACGACGAGTGCCACCGCCACCGAGACGAACACCCACAGCAGCTGGGAGGGCGCGGCGGGGAGCTTCTGGTAGTCGCCCCTGGCGGGGTGCGCGGCCCGGTAGCTGATGTCCAGCCGGTCCAGCAGCACCAGCCCGAAGCCGGTCAGGAAGGCGGCCAACGGCAGGATCAGCGGATCGGCGTACGGGGCGAACCGGCGCACCGCCAGGTGGGCCGCCCCGGCCAGCGCGCCCAGTGACAGGGCGTGCACCAGCAGCCCGGGCGGCAGCCTGCCGGTGAGCGCCAGGCGGGCGTCGACGTGCCCCGCCAGGCAGACGGCCACGGCGAGGGCCAGCAGGCCCAGTTCGAGGTCGCGGCGGCGCGCCGCGAGCCGGCGGCTGTCGCCGTGTGCAGTGGTCCGCACCCCTTGTCATCCCCTTACTGCCTTGTCCTCGTCCCCCTGCCGAGCGCGCGGCGGGTCTCGCCGTCGGCGCACCGGGCCAGACGTCCGCGCCTTCGCCGCGGTTGCGGGGAGGGGCGGGCGGAGGGCAGAACTTTGCCTGGGCAAAACATTGTCGGGGCCCGGTAAAGCCTTGTTATGGCCCGGGTACAGAACCGGGCCCCGGGTGCGGCGGGGTGGTCGCGGAGGGACATCATGGCCGGGCGCCGGGGTGCCCCGGCGGGGTCCCGACGGTTCGGGGCCGCCGGACGGTTCGGGGCCGCCGGACGAGCGGTGTCAGCGAGCGGTGCGAGCGGGCGAGGTGAGCGGGCGGATGGACGCGGTGGTGGCCGGTGCGGCGGGTGGCCCGATGGGCGGGCCGACGGGCGTTACCGCTTCGGTGCTCGCCTACAGCGGGCCGCCGCCGTGGCACTGGTCCGACCTGGCGACCTCCTGGACCGCCGAGCCGCTGGTGCTCGCGCTGTCGGTGCTGCTCGGGGCCTGGTACCTGGCGGCGGTGCGCGGCGTCAACCGGGCGGCGAGGGAGCGGGCCGGGGCCGGGTCGCTCGGTGGCGGGCGGTCCGGCGGTGGACGGTCCGGTGACGGGCGGCCCGGTGGCGGGCGGTCCGGCGGCGGACGCTGGCAGCCCACCCGTACCGCCGCGTTCCTCGGCGGGCTGCTGCTGTGGATCTGGTGCACCTGCTCCGGCCTCGGCGTGTACGACCGCGTCCTCTTCACCGACCGGGCCGTGCAGGTCGTGCTGCTGCTGATGGTCGTCCCGCTGCTGCTCGCGCTCGGTGCGCCGGTCTCGCTGCTGGTCGAGGCGGCGCCGGCCGCCCGGCGGGAGCGCCTCCTGCGGGCGCTGCGCAGCCGTCCGTCCAAGGTGCTGATGTTCCCGGCGGTCTCCACCGCGCTGCTGATGGCGCCGCCGTGGCTGCTCTACTTCACGCCCTGGTACGCGTGGTCGGTGTCCAGCGGGCTCGGGAACGCGGTGCTGCACCTGGCGCTGGTGCTGCTGGGCCTCGCGTACTTCTGGCCGCGCCTGCAGCTGGACCCGGTCGGGCACGAGTACCCGCACCTGGTCGGGCTGTTCATCACCTTCGCCGAGGTGATCTTCGACGCGGGGCTCGGGATCGTGCTGATCTACGGCGGGCACCTCGTCGCCGAGCACTACTACCTGGCGCTCGGGCGGCCGTGGGGGCCGACTCCGGCGCAGGACCAGACCTGGGGCGGCAACGCGTTCTGGGTGCTGGGGGACCTGGTCGGGCTGCCGTTCCTGGCCGCGCTGGTCCGGCGGATGGTGGTGCGGGGGCGGGAGGAGGCCGAGGCGGTGGACGCCGAGCTGGACGCCCGCTTCGCGGCGGCGGCCGCGCGGGCGCGGGCGGCGGGGCGTCCGGAGGAGGAGGCGGAGACCGGGATGCGGCCGTGGTGGCTGGACGACCCGAACCTCAGGCACCGCTACGGGAGGTAGGCCGTCCGTCGGGGGGCGTCGGCCTCGCGCCAGGGGGGCGGGCCAATTTTTGTCCCCTGTACCCCTCCTGACCCTCCTCGCGCCGCATTTCCGCAGGTCAAAAATAGGTTGGCCGCAATCCCCCGGTTCGCTAGCGTGTGACTCGTCCGGTTCGGGGGCCATTGGGCCGCCCGAGGAGTAGAGAGCAGGAGGTGAACCCCCGTGGTCGTTGTCGCCCCGATAGCTGCCCAGGGCAGCACTCGCGTTCACCTCCTTTTCCCGGCCGCCGGCTGAGCCCTTCGCGCCAGCCGTAGCCCGCCGGGACCATCTCCTCCCGAAGGGCCACTGCGTTGTTCAACGCTGCCTCCGTTCCGTCGTTCTCTTCTTCTTCCTTCTCTTCCTCCGCGTCCTCTTTCTCCGCCTCCTCCGACGACGCCTCCGCGCTGACCGGCTACGGCTGGACGGCCGAGCTCGCGGAGCTGTTCACCCCGCTCGGCGAGGCCGGGCTGCTCCCGGCCCGGATCGTCCGGGTCGACCGCGGCCAGTGCGACGCCGTGATCGCCGACCCGGAGACGGGCGAGCTCCGCACCGTCCGGTTCGACACCCGGCCGGTCGGCGACGCCGACATGATCAACTGCCCGTGCACGGGCGACTGGGCCGCGGTCGACCTGCACGCCCAGCCGATGGCCGCCGTCGTCGCGCTGCTGCCGCGCTCCACCGCGATCATCCGCAAGGTGGCCGGCAAGCGCTCCGACGGCCAGGTGCTGGCCGCCAACGTCGACACCGTGCTGATCGCCTCCTCCCTCGCGACCGATCCCGACCTCGGGCGGATCGAGCGCTTCCTCGCCCTGGCCTGGGAGTCCGGCGCCGAACCGCTGGTCGTCCTCACCAAGGCCGACCTCGTCGACGACGCCGACTTCATCCGGGCCGACGTCGAGGCGGTCGCCCCCGGGGTCACCGTGCTCGTGGTGAGCGCCGAGACGGGCGAGGGCATGGACGTGCTCCGCGCCTGCACCCCCGGCACCACCGCGGTGATAGGCCAGTCCGGCGTCGGCAAGTCCACGCTCACCAACGCGCTGGTCGGCTCCGAGGTGATGACCGTCCAGGAGGCCCGCGAGGTCGACCAGAAGGGCCGCCACACCACGACCACCCGCGAGCTGATCCCGCTGCCCGGCGGGGGCGTGCTGATCGACACCCCCGGGCTGCGCGAGGTCGGCCTCTACGGTGGCGAGGGCGTGGACCTGGCCTTCGCCGACATCGCCGAACTGGCCGAGGAGTGCCGCTTCCACGACTGCGGCCACCACACCGAGCCCGGCTGCGCGGTGCGGGCGGCGCTGGAGGACGGCACCCTGCCGCAGCGCCGGATGGACAGCTACCTCAAGCTCCAGCGCGAGAACGAGTGGATCGCCTCGCGCTCGGACGCCCGGCTGGCCAAGGCGCGGCTGCAGAAGTGGAAGACGATCAGCAAGTCGATGCGAGCCGTGGGAGGTCCGGTGAAGCGCTGAGAACCCGGCACCGGCCGGCCACCTCACGGGCCGCCAGCCGGCCTCCGCGCACGGGCCGCCGGCCCGGCCTCCGCCGGGCCCGCCCGGCTCAGCGGAGGTCGGCCACCACGCGGAAGCGTTCCAGGACCACCGGGGTGGCGTCGTCCACGGTGAAATCCGGGTCATCGAGGGCGTCGAGCATCTCCGGGCTGTGCCAGAACCGCTCGTGCACCGCGCGCCACTCGGCCACGCTGGTGAGCCCCTCGCCCTCGTCCAGGGCGTGCTGGAGGTCGACGTCCGCGAGCGGGACCACCCGGACGTCCGTGGTCTCGATCACGGCGACCCTGCGCTCGTCCGAGTCGACGACCGCGGAGCGCTCACCGGCCAGCGGCAGGGGCTCGCCCTCGTGCTCGTAGTCGGCGACCAGCCCGGTGGTGCTGGTCTTGGCGCCGTCGAGGATCGCGGCGACCAACTGGTCCCGCAGCGGCCCGGGGAACGCGAACTCGGCCGGTGGCAGGGCGACGACGCGCGGGTCGTCCGGACCGGTGTAGGAGTGCTGCTCGCTCATGCCGCGAGAGTAACGGCGGTACGGTCGGCGGGCTCGTGAATTTACGGGCCCCCGGCGCAGGGGCGAGGTGAGCCGCAGGAGAGCGATCAACGGCGATGTCCGATTCCCGCCAGTCACCCCCCTCCCGGTGCCGCAGACTGGACAACGTGATCGACGACGACATCCGGTACCGAGCCGTGGACAGCCGCGACGCCCGCTTCGACGGCGTCTTCTTTACGGCGGTCACCTCCACCGGCATCTACTGCCGTCCGAGCTGCCCCGCCGTGACCCCCAAGCGGGTCAACTGCGTCTTCTACCCCAGTGCCGCGGCCGCTCAGGGGGCCGGCTTCCGCGCCTGCCGCCGCTGCCGCCCCGACTCCGTGCCGGGCTCGCCCGAGTGGAACCACCGCGCCGACCTGGTCGGCCGGGCGATGCGCCTGATCGGCGACGGCGTGGTAGACCGCGAGGGCGTCGCCGGGCTGGCCGGCCGCCTCGGCTACAGCGCCCGCCAGCTGCAGCGCCAGCTGACCGCCGAGCTGGGCGCCGGCCCGATCGCGCTGGCCCGCGCCCGCCGCGCGCAGACCGCCCGACTGCTCCTCCAGACCACCGAACTGTCCGTCACCGACGTCGCGTTCGCGGCCGGCTTCGCCTCCGTACGCCAGTTCAACGACACCGTGCGCGAGGTCTACGACCGCACCCCCAGTGGCCTGCGCGCCGAGGTCGCCGCCGGCCGCCGCACCGCGACCCCGGCCGGCGGCCTCACCCTGCGCCTCGCCTACCGCGGCGCGCTCGACAGCGAGCACCTGATCGACTTCCTCGCCCTGCGCGCCGTCCCCGGCGTGGAGGAGGTCGTCCCCGGCACCCGTCCCGGTGTCCGCGTGTACCGGCGCACCCTCGCGCTCCCGTACGGTCACGGCATCGCCGAGGTCGACGGCCTGGCGCCGGGCGAGCCGCCCACCCGCGGCTGGCTCGACTGCCGCCTGCTGCTCGCCGACCTGCGCGACCTGCCGACCGCCGTCCAGCGCCTGCGCAACCTCTTCGACCTGGACGCCGACCCGCTCGCCGTCGACGAGCAGCTCGGCGCCGACCCGCTGCTCGGCCCGCTGGTCCGTGAGCGCCCCGGTCTGCGCTCGCCCGGCCACGTGGACCCGCACGAGCTCGCCGTCCGCGCCGTCCTCGGCCAGCAGGTCAGCGTCGCCGCCGCCCGTACCCTGGCAGGACGGCTCGCCGAGAAGTACGGTACGGCGCTGCCCGAGCCCAACGGCGGCCTGCGCCTGCTCTTCCCGACCGCGGCGGCCCTGGCCACCGCCGACCCGGAGGACTTCGCGATGCCCGCCGCGCGCCGCCGGGCGCTCACCGGTCTCTGCGCCGCGCTGGCCGAGGGCGTGGTCCGGCTCGACAGCGGGGCCGACCGGGAGGAGGCCGCAGCCGGTCTGCTGGACCTGCCCGGCATCGGCCCCTGGACGGTCGGCTACCTGCGGATGCGGGCCCTGGCCGACCCCGACGTCTTCCTCCCGAGCGACGTGGGCGTCAAGCACGGCCTGCTCCGCCTCGGCGCCGCCGGGGACCCGAAGTCCGCCGCCCGCGCCGCCGAGGCCTGGGCCCCGTGGCGCTCCTACGCCGTCCACCGGCTGTGGGCCGGCCCGGCGAGTACCGGCACCAGCGCAGGCAGCGCCGGCAGCGCCGACAGCATCAGCGAGACCAGCACCGGAACGGAGAACGAACGAGCATGAGCACCACCGTCTACACCACCATGGAGAGCCCCTTCGGTCGGCTGCTGCTCAGCGGGGTGCTGCCCGGGGACGGCGGTCCGGCCGCGCTGGCCACCGTCACCGCGCCCGGCCAGAAGTACGCGCTGGCCGAGCCCGCCGACGACTGGGTGCTCGACCCGGAGGCGCTCGCCGAGCCGGTGGCTCAGCTGACCGACTACTTCGCGGGCAAGCGCACCGGCTTCGACCTCCCGCTCGCGCCCGAGGGCACCGAGTTCCGCCGCCGGATCTGGGCCGCGCTGGACGAGATCCCGTACGGCACCACCGTCACCTACGGCGAACTCGCCGAACTGGCCGGTCAGGAGCCGCGCATGGTCCGGGCGGTCGGCGGGGCGGTGGGCGCCAACCCACTGCTGATCGTCCGCCCCTGCCACCGGGTGCTGGGCGCCAACGGCGCGCTCACCGGCTTCGCCGCCGGCGTGGACCGCAAGCGCTGGCTGCTGGACCTGGAGGGCGGCACCCTGTTCTGACCGCGGGGCCCGCGGGAGCCCGGCTTGCCGCGGAGGTTCGGATCGCTCAACTCCGCAGGTCCACCCGCCAGTTGTTGCTGCGCATGAACCGCCCGGGCGGGAACTCGAAGTCCGTCTCGCCGAGCAGCGTGAACCCGGCCTTCGCGCAGACCGCGTTGGAGGCGGGGTTGTCCACCGAGGGGAAGGCGTGCAGGTGGCGGTGCGCGGCCGCGCGGCGGGCGGCCGCGACCGCCGCACGGGCGGCGGCGACCGCGATGCCCCGCCCCTGGAAGCCGGGCAGCACGTTCCACCCCATCTCGTGGACGGTCCGCCCCTCCCAGGTCCGGGTGCCGTAGCCGACCGTTCCGACGGCCTCGCCCTCGGGCAGCAGCACGATCCGGTACATGCAGCCGAGCCCGGACGGGACGAAGTCCAGGTAGCGCCGGTGCCGTACGAGCAGCTGCTCCTCGCTCTCCGGGCCGCCGACGTGCTTCTTCATCTCCGGCGTGTTGACCCGGCGCAGCAGCGCGAGGTCGCCGTCCGTCCAGGGCTCGATCCGTACCTCTGCTCGTCCGTCCGCGGTGGTCATGCCGGGGACGGTAGCGCCGGGCGGACCCCGGTGACCAGTGGTTTTATCCGGCCGCCGGCCCGTGCTCGGCGCCGGACCGCCGCTCAGCCGCCGACCCCTGTGCGGCGCCGGAGCCCTGCGTGGCGCCGGAGCCCTACTCGGTGTCGAAGCCCTGCTCGGCCGACGGCGTCTGCTCGGTCGGCGGCGCCGGCTCGGGCCCGGTGCCCGGCTGGGCGAGGGCGCGGGCGAGCTGCTCCAGCGCCGGCAGGGCGTCGACGACCGCCGCGCGGTCCGCGGGGTCGAGGGTGCCGAGCGCGGTGGCGATCCGCCGCTCGTGGGCGTGCTGCCAGTCGTCCAGCTGCCGCCGGCCGGCCGGGGTGAGGGCGATCCGGGCGGTCCGGCGGTCGCCGGGGTCGGCCTGGCGGTCCACGAATCCGGCGTCGAGCAGCTTCCCGACCAGCCCGCTGACGGTGTTGGGTGCGAGCCGCTGCCGCGCGGCCAGCTCGCCGACCCGCAACGGCGCGGCGGCCAGCGTCTGGAGGAGCTCGACCTGCGCCATCGGCAGAGACTCCCACGGGTAGTCGGTGCGGATGCTGCTGCGCAGCGCGCGACGCAGCCGGGTGACCGTGTCGGTCAGCCGCCGGGCGTGCTCGACCGCCGGGTCGGGGCTTCCGGTGGCGGGGTCGGGAACGCGTGGTGACGACGGCATGGCGGACAGCGTATCTCCTGGTACGGGGCGGTCCGGCGGCCGGTGCGGGCCTCGGAGCCGCCCGGGTCGCGGCCCTGCCAGGGGCTCGCCGCAGGCGCCTGTCCACGGCTGTCCGCACTGCGGGACGTCTCCTGTCGGAGAGCGAACTGCTCGTAGAAAGAACATATCTGTATCCGATACATTTGTGTACATGAATGCCACCGCCCTGGCCTCGCGGCTGCTCACCGAGCGGCCCCGGCCGCGTGGCATAGCCGGGTGGCGCCACGCCCACTGGCTCGCCGTCGCGACGGTCTGCCTCGGAGCCTTCCTGGGCCAGCTCGACGCCAGCGCCATCGCCCTGGTCTTCCCCGCCCTCGGCCGTGACTTCGGCGCGGGCTTCGCCGCCGTCGAGTGGGTCGCCCTCGCCTACCTGCTGGTCCTGGTCGCCCTGCTGGCCCCGATCGGCTGGCTGTCCGACCTGGTCGGCCGCAAGACGATGTACATCGGCGGCTTCGCGCTCTTCGGCCTCTCCTCGCTCGGCGCCGGGTTCGCCGGCGGCCTCTGGGCCCTGGTCGGCTGCCGCGCCGTCCAGGCGGTCGGCGCCGCGATGATGCAGGCCAACAGCGTCGCCCTGGTCGCGCGCGGTGTCCCCGGGCACGCGATGCGGCGCGCGCTCGGCATCCAGGCCTCCGCCCAGGGCCTCGGCCTGGCGCTCGGGCCCAGCCTCGGCGGGCTGCTGGTCGAGCACGCCTCGTGGCGCTGGGTGTTCTGGGTCAACGTGCCGATCGCGGTGTTCGGCATCCTGGCCGGCTGGTACCTGCTGCCCAGAACTGGACGGCCTCACCAGTGGAGGTCGTCCCGGTCGCCTCCGCCAGCGCGATCACTGCTGCACCTCCTTCTCCC
>NZ_JBEXJK010000321.1:0-9556 GCF_040609095.1 Kitasatospora sp. NPDC004799 | reverse complement strand
CAGGAACTGCGAGATGTCGGCGCCCTCTTGCCGAGTGGCGCGCCGAAGGGGGAACCGGGCCGTCGCCGCGTCCGGGGCCGGAGTCAGCCGCCGAGCTGGATGCCGGCCATCCGCTTCCACTCGTACGCGCCGGTCTTCACCTTGAGGCCCAGCTCGCCCTCGAAGTCGTCGTGCAGGGTCAGCCCGGCCAGCTCCGCGGCCCGGCGGCCGACGGCGTAGCTGGGGGCCACCTGGTCGCCCCAGGCGCCGTCCGCGCCCACCACGACGATCCGGGTGGCCACGGCGCCGACGTACTCGACGACCGCGTCGGCGCTGCCGCCGTGCTGCCGGGCGAAGCTGGTCAGGTTCTTGGCGATGCGCTTGGCGCGGCGCTCGGCACGGGCGTCCGGCGCGGCGGCGGTGGCGGTCTCTGCGCTGCTCATGCGCCCGCCTCGCTCCGCTCGGCAGGGGCATTCGCCCACGCGCACCTCTTGATGACTCGCTCGCTTCGCTCGCTCATGTCCCGCATGCTACCCACCGGTAGCGGAGCTGGCGACAGGGGCGCCCTGTGCACCGGGACACATACTGGAGAGGTGACGTTCACCGGCTGGCCGGACGAGGCGCTCGAGTTCTACGAGCGCCTGGAGGCCGACAACTCCAAGACCTTCTGGCAGGCCCACAAGGGGCAGTACGAGGAGGCCGTACGGGCCCCGATGGAACGGCTGCTCGCCGAGCTGGAGCCCGAGTTCGGGCCGGGGAAGGTCTTCCGCCCGAACCGTGACGTCCGGTTCAGCGCCGACAAGTCCCCGTACAAGACGCACATCGGCGCGCACCTGGAGAGCGGCGGCTACATCCAGCTCTCCGCCGACGGCCTGGCCTGCGGCAACGGCTTCTACCAGCTCGCCCCGGACCAGCTGGAGCGCTACCGGGCCGCCGTCGCCGAGGACGTCAACGGCGCCGAGCTGGAGCGGGTGATCGCCCGGGTGGAGCAGCAGGGCCCGCTGGTGGTCGGCCGGGACTCCCTGAAGTCGGCCCCGCGCGGCTACCCCAAGGACCACCCCAGGATCGGCCTGCTGCGCCACAAGGGCCTGGTGGCCTGGCAGGAGTGGGAGCCGGCGAAGTGGCTGGGCACCCGCGCCGCCTACACCCGGATCACCGGCTTCCTGCACGCCTCCCAGCCGCTGCGGGACTGGCTGGACGGCCACGTCGGCCCCTCCGAGCTGCCCGCCCGCTGAGAACGCGAAGAGCCCCGGTCCGCCTGGACCGGGGCTCTCCTCGCAAGCCTCTACTTCACGAACGGGTCGATCGCGCAGACCACCATCAGCAGCGACAGGTAGGTGATCGACCAGTGGAACAGCCGCATCTCCTTGAGCTTCGCGCCCACGATCCCGGCCTTGGCCCGCCCGTACAGCGCGTGCGCCTCGCGCAGCCAGGCCGCGCCCAGCACCACCGCGGCGACCGGGTACAGCCAGCTCATGTGCCCCAGCGGCCAGACCGCCAGCGAGGTCGCCACCATCACCCAGGAGTAGACGACGACCTGCTTGCCGACCGCCACGTTGCCCTTGATCACCGGCAGCATCGGCACGCCGGCCCGCTCGTAGTCCTCGCGGACCTTCATGGACAGCACCCAGGTGTGCGGCGGCGTCCAGAAGAACACCACCAGGAACAGCGCCACCGCGGCCCAGGACACCGAGTCGGTCACCGAGGACCAGCCGACCAGCACCGGCATGCAGCCGGCGATGCCGCCCCAGACGATGTTCTGCGAGGTGCGCCGCTTGAGCCCCAGTGTGTAGACGAACACGTAGAACAGCAGCGCGCCCAGCGCCAGCCCGGCGGACAGCCAGTTGACCCCGTAGCCCAGCAGCACGGTCGAGACGACGGCCAGCGTGATGCCGAACACCAGCGCCTCGCGCGGCGACACCATCCCGGTGACGATCGGCCGCCGCTCGGTGCGCGACATGACCGCGTCGATGTCCCGGTCGATGTACATGTTGAGGGCGTTGGCACCGCCCGCCGAGAGGTACCCGCCGACCACGACCTTCAGCACCAGCCAGAGGTTCGGCACGCCCTGCTGGGCCAGGAACATCACCGGCACGGTGCTCATCAGCAGCAGCTCGATGATCCGCGGCTTGGTCAGTGCGACGAACGCGCCGACACGGGCCCCGATGGGCCGGTGCGCAGGAGTCGCCCCGGTGACCCCGGCGGGACGGGTTTCGACGGCGGTCACTAACACCCCAACTGAAGATGAATCCTCGCAGGCGTCCACAGGAACGAAGGGTCCCGAATCGTCCGCTCTGCGCGTACCACGACACCATAGACGCTCCATATATCGCATCCGGCTCCGGGGTCCCCCGGGCGAGGCGGAACGCACACCCCCGGGTGAACCGCCCGGACGGGGCCGCCGGAGCCCCCGGCGGGGCCCGCTCGCCCGTCCTGACCACCGGAGCGGCGCGGGGCCGCGAATCGGGAGAGTCTGGGACAAATCTAGTCCGACCGTTCCAGTGGGAATCTGCATGCGGAATTGCCGGTTGTCCCAGCACGGAGGGTGAGTCACGGCCCGGACGGTAGGCTCGCACGCAGAAGCGGGATCTACCCTCCGTGACCGGCACCACCCAGCGTCGGGACCACAGCGCCGTGGCCGACCCGGTCCCCATTCACGGGGTCACTCTTCAATACGGAAGGAGCCCTGAGACAGGGTGAGCACTGCGCCGACGAACGCATTCGAGTGGACCGATCTGGACGAGCGCACGGTTGACACCGCGCGCGTCCTGGCCATGGACGCTGTCCAGAAGGTCGGAAACGGACACCCCGGGACGGCCATGTCGCTGGCCCCGGCCGCGTACCTGATCTTCCAGCGGTTCCTGCGCCACGACCCGACCGACCCGTCCTGGGTCGGGCGCGACCGCTTCGTCCTCTCCCCCGGGCACACCAGCCTGACCCTCTACACCCAGCTCTACCTCTCCGGCTACGGCCTGGAGCTGGACGACCTGAAGGCCTTCCGCGTCGCGGGCAGCCGCACCCCCGGCCACCCCGAGCACGGCCACACCGCCGGTGTCGAGACCACCACCGGTCCGCTCGGCCAGGGCATCGCCAACGCGGTCGGCATGGCGATGGCCGCCCGCTACGAGCGCGGCCTGTTCGACCCGGAGGCCCCGGCCGGCGAGTCGCCCTTCGACCACACCATCTGGGCCATCGTCTCCGACGGCGACCTGGAGGAGGGCATCTCCGCCGAGGCCTCGTCGCTGGCCGGCCACCAGAAGCTGGGCAACCTGGTCGCCGTCTACGACGACAACCACATCTCGATCGAGGGCGACACCGAGACCGCCTTCTCCGAGGACGTCCTCAAGCGCTACGAGGCGTACGGCTGGCACGTCCAGCGGGTCACCCCGAAGGACAACGGCGACATCGACGTGGCCGCCCTCGCCGCCGCCCTCGACGCCGCCAAGGCCGAGACCTCCCGCCCGTCCATGATCGCGATGCGGACGATCATCGCCTGGCCGGCCCCGGACGCCCAGAACACCGCCAAGGCCCACGGCTCCGCGCTCGGCGCCGCCGAGATCGCCGCCACCAAGAAGGTCCTGGGCTTCGACCCGGAGAAGACCTTCGAGGTCAGCGACGAGGTCATCGGGCACGCCCGCCAGGTCATCACCCGCGGCAAGGCCGCCCGCGACCAGTGGCAGCAGTCCTTCGACGCCTGGCGCGCCGCCAACCCGCAGCGCGCCGCCGAGTTCGACCGGATCGAGGCCGGCGAGCTGCCCGAGGGCTGGAAGAAGGCCGTCCCGACCTTCCCGGCCGGCAAGGACGTCGCCACCCGCAAGGCCTCCGGCGACACCCTCAAGGCGATCGGCGCGGTGATCCCGGAGCTGTGGGGCGGCTCGGCCGACCTCGCCGAGTCCAACCTCACCACCATCGACGAGGACAGCTCCTTCCTCCCCGAGGGCAACCCGCTGAAGTCGGCCAGCCCGTACGGCCGGACGATCCACTTCGGCATCCGCGAGCACGCCATGGGCTCCACCATGAACGGCATCGCGCTGCACGGGAAGACCCGCGTCTACGGCGGCACCTTCCTGGTCTTCGCCGACTACATGCGCCCGGCCGTCCGCCTGGCCGCGCTGATGAAGCTGCCGGTCACCTACGTCTGGACGCACGACTCGATCGGCCTCGGCGAGGACGGCCCGACCCACCAGCCGGTCGAGCACCTGGCCTCGCTGCGCGCCATCCCGGGCCTGGCCATGGTCCGCCCGGCCGACGCCAACGAGACCGCCGTCGCCTGGCGCACCATCGTCGAGCGCCAGACCAGCCACCCCGGCCCGGTCGGCCTGGCCCTGACCCGCCAGGGCGTCCCGACCTTCGACCGCGAGGTCTTCGGCTCCGCCGAGGGCACCGCGAAGGGCGGCTACGTCCTGGCCGAGGCCTCCACCGGCGACCCGCAGGTGATCCTGCTCGGCACCGGCTCCGAGGTCCAGCTCGCCGTCCAGGCCCGCGAGGCGCTGGAGGCCGAGGGCATCGCCACCCGCGTGGTGTCGATCCCGTCCTTCGAGTGGTTCCAGGAGCAGGACCAGGCCTACCGCGACAGCGTGCTGCCGCCGTCGGTCAAGGCCCGGGTGTCGGTCGAGGCCGGCATCGCCCAGGGCTGGCGCGAGCTGGTCGGCGACCACGGCCGGATCGTCTCGCTGGACCACTTCGGCGCCTCCGCCGACTACAAGGTGCTGTTCGAGGAGTTCGGCATCACCGCCGAGCGCGTCGTGGCCGAGGCCCACAACGCCCTGCGCTCCCTCGAAGCCGTCAACCGCTAAGCGGCACCCGGCCGGGGCGCCCGACCGCACATCGGCGCCCCGGCCCTCCCGACCACCCCACGAAGCACGAAGAACAAGGGACTGAAGCACCATGACTGACGCACTGAAGCGCCTCAGCGACGAAGGCGTTGCGATCTGGCTGGACGACCTCAGCCGCAAGCGGCTCAACTCCGGCAACCTGGCCGAACTGGTGCAGAACAAGCACGTGGTGGGCGTGACCACCAACCCGACCATCTTCCAGAAGGCCATCGCCGGCTCCGGCGACGACTCCTACGACGGCCAGCTGCGCGACCTCGCCGTCCGCAAGGTCACCACCGACGAGGCGATCCGCATGATCACCACCTCGGACGTGCGCGACGCCGCCGACGTGCTGCGCCCGGTCTACGACGCCTCCAACGGCCGCGACGGCCGGGTCTCCATCGAGGTCGACCCGCGCCTGGCGCACGAGACCGCCGCCACCGTGGCCGAGGCCAAGCAGCTGTGGTGGCTGGTCGACCGCCCGAACGTCTTCATCAAGATCCCCGCCACCAAGGCCGGTCTGCCCGCGATCGCCGAGGTCATCGGCAAGGGCATCAGCGTCAACGTCACGCTGATCTTCTCGCTGGAGCGCTACAAGGCCGTCATCGACGCCTACCTGACCGGTCTGGAGGCCGCCAAGGCCAAGGGCCTGGACCTCTCCCAGATCGAGTCGGTCGCCTCCTTCTTCGTCTCCCGCGTGGACACCGAGATCGACAAGCGCCTGGACAAGATCGGCGGCGACGCCAAGAACCTGCGCTCCAAGGCCGCCCTGGCCAACGCCCGCCTCGCCTACCAGGCGTACGAGGAGGTCTTCGGCAGCGTCGACGGCACGACCGCCGGCAGCGCCCGCTGGAAGGCCCTGGAGGCCGCCGGCGCCAAGCCGCAGCGCCCGCTGTGGGCCTCCACCGGTGTCAAGGACCCGGCCCTGCCGGACACCCTGTACGTCACCGAGCTGGTCGCCCCCGGCACCGTGAACACGATGCCCGAGGCCACCCTGGACGCCACCGCCGACCACGGCGTGGTCACCGGCAACACCATCGTCCCCAACTACGCCGACGCCAAGGCCGTGCTGGACGCGATCGCCGCCGCCGGCGTGGACTACGACGACGTCGTCCAGCTGCTGGAGGACGAGGGCGTGGAGAAGTTCGAGCAGTCCTGGAACGAGCTGCTCGACACCGTCACCGCCTCGCTCGCCGCCTTCGCCGACGAGAAGTGACCGCTTCTCACAGCCAGCGCACGAAAGCGGAGCCCATCAAGTGAGCACTGATTTCCCCGAGTTGACTCCGGAATCGGACGCGGAAGACCTCCCGTCCTCCCCCGTCAACCCGCTTCGTGACCCCTCCGACCGACGGCTCCCGCGCATCGCGGGGCCGTCCGGTCTGGTCATCTTCGGGGTCACCGGCGACCTGTCCCGCAAGAAGCTGATGCCGGCCATCTACGACCTGGCCAACCGCGGTCTGCTTCCGCCGGGCTTCTCCCTCGTCGGCTTCGCCCGCCGCGAGTGGGACGACGAGGACTTCGCCAAGGAGGTCCACGACGCCGTCCGCGACCACGCCCGCACCCCGTTCCGGGAGGAGGTCTGGCAGCAGCTCGCCAAGGGCATGCGTTTCATCCACGGGACCTTCGACGACGACGAGGCCTTCGACAAGCTGCGCGAGACCATCGAGGAGCTGGACAAGGCCCAGGGCACCGGCGGCAACTTCGCCTTCTACCTGTCCGTCCCGCCGAAGTTCTTCCCGACCGTCGTCCAGCAGCTCAAGAAGCACGGCCTGGCCGACCCGCCGCAGGGCTCCTGGCGCCGCGCGGTCATCGAGAAGCCCTTCGGCCACGACCTGGAGAGCGCGCAGGAGCTCAACAAGGTCGTCCACGAGGTCTTCCCCCGGGACGAGGTCTTCCGGATCGACCACTACCTGGGCAAGGAGACGGTCCAGAACATCCTGGCGCTGCGCTTCGCGAACCAGATGTTCGAGCCGATCTGGAACCGGTCGTACGTCGACCACGTGCAGATCACCATGGCCGAGGACATCGGCATCGGCGGCCGGGCCGGCTACTACGACGGCATCGGCTCCGCCCGTGACGTGATCCAGAACCACCTGCTCCAGCTGATGGCGCTCACCGCCATCGAGGAGCCCGCCTCCTTCCACCCGAAGGCGCTGGTCGCCGAGAAGCTCAAGGTGCTCAGCGCCGTCAAGCTCCCGGCCGACCTCGGCCAACACACCGTGCGCGGCCAGTACGCGGCCGGCTGGCAGGGCGGCGAGGAGGTCGTCGGCTACCTGGACGAGGAGGGCATCGACCCCGAGTCCAAGACCGACACCTACGCGGCCATCAAGCTGGAGATCAACAACCGCCGCTGGGCGGGCGTCCCGTTCTACCTGCGCACCGGCAAGCGCCTGGGCCGCCGGGTCACCGAGATCGCGGTCGTCTTCCAGCGCGCCCCGTACCTGCCGTTCGACTCCTACGCGACCGAGGAGCTGGGGCAGAACGCCCTGGTCATCCGGGTCCAGCCGGACGAGGGCGTGACGGTGCGGTTCGGCTCCAAGGTGCCGGGCACCTCCTTCGAGGTCCGGGACGTCACGATGGACTTCGCCTACGGCGAGTCCTTCACCGAATCCAGCCCGGAGGCGTACGAGCGGCTCATCCTCGACGTGCTGCTCGGCGACGCCAACCTGTTCCCGCGGCACCAGGAGGTCGAGCTCTCCTGGCAGATCCTCGACCCGATCGAGAAGTACTGGGACGCCCACGGCAAGCCCGCCCAGTACGCGGCGGGGACCTGGGGCCCCGCCGAGGCGGACGAGATGCTCGCACGAGACGGCAGGAGCTGGCGCCGGCCATGAAGATCGACCTCACCAACACGACGTCCAGCAAGATCAACGCCGCACTGATGGAGGCGCGCCGGGGCAGTGGCGCCACCGCCGCCGGCATGGTGCTCACCCTGGTGATCGTGACCGACGAGGGCAGCGCCTACGACGCCCTCAAGGCCGCCAACGACGCCTCCCGCGAGCACCCGATGCGCACCCTCGCGGTGATCAAGCGCGCCGGGCGCTCGCCCCGGGCCCGGGCCGAGACCCGGCTGGACGCCGAGATCCTGGTCGGCTCGGACGCCGGCTCCGGCGAGACGGTCGTCCTGCGGATGCACGGCGAACTCGCCGCGCACGCCCAGTCGGTGGTCCTGCCGCTGCTGCTGCCGGACGCCCCGACCGTCGTCTGGTGGCCGGACAACGCGCCGCTGCACCCGGCGCGGGACCCGCTGGGCTCGCTCGCCCAGCGCCGGATCACCGACGCCGTCACCGCCGAGTCCCCGGTCGGCCAGCTCGCCGAGCGCTCGCAGAGCTACACCCCGGGCGACACCGACCTGGCCTGGACCCGGGTCACCGGCTGGCGCTCGATGCTGGCCGCCGCGCTGGACCAGCGCCCGTCCACCATCGTCTCCGCGGTGGTCGAGGGCGAGTCCTACAACCCCAGCGTCGAGCTGCTCGGCCTCTGGCTGACCAACCGGCTGCACGTGCCGGTCGAGCGGGTCGTCACCAACGGCCCCGGCATCACCGCGGTGCACCTGCGCACCAAGGACGGGGACATCACCCTGGACCGCCCGGACGGCCTGATGGGCACGCTGTCCATGCCCGGCTCGCCGGACCGCCAGGTGGCGCTCAAGCGGCGCGAGACCTCGGAGCTGATCGCCGAGGAGCTGCGCCGCCTGGACCCGGACGACATCTACGCGACGGCCGTGCGCACGCCCGTCGAGCGGCTGCGCGAGCCGGCCAACGCGGAGACCGCGGCGGCCGCGAAGATCGCCCGCGAGGTCGCCGTGGAGGCCGAGGTCGCCGTCGAGGAGGCCGCCGAGGCCGCCGTGGCCAACCCGGACCGGACCACCGCCGAGGCGGCGGAGCGGAAGCCGGCCCGGAAGGCCTCCGGCAAGCGCACCACCAAGGACGGCGCATGACCAACGCGACCCCGCAGCTGGTCGTCCACCGGGACAAGGAGCTGATGGCCCAGGCGGCCGCGGCCCGGCTGATCACCCGGATCGTGGACGCCCAGGCCGCCCGCGGCAGCGCCTCGGTGGTGCTCACCGGCGGTCGCAACGGCAACGCCCTGCTGGCCGCGATCGCCGCCTCCCCGGCGCGCGACGCGGTCGACTGGGGCCGGCTGGACCTCTGGTGGGGCGACGAGCGCTTCCTGCCCGCCGCCGACCCGGACCGCAACGCCGTCCAGGCCCGCGCCGAGCTGCTGGACGCCGTCCCGCTCGACCCGGCGCGGGTGCACGAGATGCCCGCCTCGGACGGGGTGGACGGCTCGGACGTGGAGGCCGCCGCGGCCCGCTACGCCGAGGAGCTGGCGAAGGCGGCCGGCCCGGGCGACCGGCTCGGCGTCCCGGCCTTCGACGTGCTGCTGCTCGGCGTCGGCCCGGACACCCATGTCGCCTCGCTCTTCCCGGAGCACCCGGGCGTGCGGGAGACCGAGCTGACCGTAGTCGGCGTGCGCGGGGCCCCCAAGCCCCCGCCGACCCGGATCTCGCTCACCCTCCCGGCGATCCGCACCGCCCGCGAGGTCTGGCTGCTGGCCGCCGGCGAGGACAAGGCGGGCGCGGTCGCGCTGGCCCTGTCCGGCCCCGGCGAGCTCCAGGCGCCCGCCTCCGGCGCGTACGGCCGCAGCCGCACCCTGTGGCTGCTGGACCGCGCCGCCGCGGAGCGGATCCCGCCGCAGCTCTACCCGCCGGCCTCGGCGTAAGGGCACACGAAAGGGGCGCCACCGTCATCGACGGTGGC
>NZ_JBEXJK010000320.1:0-9569 GCF_040609095.1 Kitasatospora sp. NPDC004799 | reverse complement strand
GGGCGATCCGGCCGGCCTCGCCGCGCAAAGGGATCGTCCGCACACCCCCGCCTGCGGGCCGACGCCCGGGCCCGCGCACCGGCTGCTCCAGCCGGTCGCCGCGGGTGAGCCGACGGGACTCCAGGAACAGGCCCAGCAGCGGGCGCTGCAGGCTGCGGATCAGGTACCAGGCGAGCAGCAGGGCCAGCACCAGCAGGGCGCCGGCGGCGGCCAGGCCGAGCATGGGGTGGCGCAGACTGCCGGGCTTGCCGTCGACGGTGCTGGTGGAGACCACGGTCAGGCCGAGCGGGGCGGCCTGGTCGTGCCCGCCGGGGGCGGCGACGGCGGCCCAGCCGGCGACCCGGCGCAGGCCCTTGTCGTCCGGGCTCCCGGCCAGGCTGCCGGAGGCCGTCTCGCCGGGGGCGGGGTGCTGCCGGGCGGCGCGCTCGCGGGCGGTGGTGACCACCCGGCGGTCGCCGTCGGCGGTGAGCGCGGCGCCGGTGGTGTCCAGGACGGCGCCGGTGGCGTCGAGGACCTGGATGGTCTGCTCCTTGCGGGTCGCGATGCCGGGCAGCCGCAGGTTGTCGGAGGCGACCAGCAGGGCGCGGCCGTCGGCCTTGGTGGCGACCAGGGCGAAGGTGAGCAGCCGGGTGCCGGCGGTGGAGGGGACCAGGACGGGGGCGGGCGCGGTGTCGGTGACCTTGGTGAGGTCCAGGCCTGCCAGCGGGACCGTCTCGCCGCGGGCGGCCAGCAGCCGGCCGGTGTCGGGGCGGACCACCACCGTGCCGCGCCACTTGTGGTACGCCTGGCCGAGCGCGGTCAGCACCGCGGCGGGCTCGGCGGGGGCGCTCTCGTAGCGGGCGGCGGCCCGGCGCAGGTCGGTGGCGCTCTCGTGCAGTCCGGCGCGCAGCGAGGCGGCGGTGTCCTCGGCGGCGTACTGGTGGGACTCGCGGACGGCCTGCGGGGTGTCGTCGACCCGCAGTCCGCCGACGGCCAGGGCGGTGATCGCGGCGACCGCGAGCAGCAGGACCAGCAGCAGTGCGATGGGCGGGCGGATGCCCCCGAGCAGCGGCATGTCGGCCCGGCGGCGGTAGCGGTGCTGCCGCGGCGGGTTCGGTGCCGTGCTCACGAGGGGCCTCGTTCTCCTCCGGGCTCGCCGTGCCGGCTCCGGGAAGGCGGCGGCCGGCCCTCCCGATTAAGCGATGATCAAGAACTGGTCAAGCCGGACCAGCGTACGAAGAGGTTTCGAAAAAGTTGTCACGAATCGGTTGTGATCCGGTGTCGCTTGGGTGTCGATTCGCGGGGGTCCGGTGTGGATCATGGCCGCGGCGGCGCGCAGGGTAGGTTCGACCGCCATGGAGACTCGGGGTTCGCGACGCACACTGCTGCCGGCGGCGGTGCTGCTGCTGGTGCTGGCGGCGCTCGCCGGGGTGCTGACCCTGGCCGCGCACGGCGGGGCGGACCGGCCTCGGGTGGTCCGGTCGGCGCCCTCGCCCTCGGGACCGGCTCCGGTGGACCTCGCGGCCCGGGTCGACGAGTACACCGCGGGCTTCGCGCCGGACGGCTCGTACGCGCCCCCGGACGCGGCGCAGCGCCGGGCGGTGGCCGACGGCGTGCTCGGCGCGCTGGACGGGCAGCCCGAGCAGGCGGGCCGGGAACTGGCCCGGGTCGGATACCGGCTCACCGAGTTCACCGAGGCCGCGACCGGCCGCCGGGTGGCCGAGATCGCCGACGGCACCGCGGCCGACGGCCGCGGCTGGGGCCGGATCTACCTGGACCTCTCGGCCCGCCCGAACTGGTCGGTCCAGGTGCCCCACCCGGTGTCGGACGCCCGGACCGAGGCGCTCGGCGTGGAGCTGTTCCGGGCCGCGCCGGGCGGCGTGCTGGTGCTCGCCGGGGCGCACCGTCGCGCCGGGGCGGACGGCTCCTCGGACGTCGCGCACCGCTCCGACACCGTCTTCGCCGCCGTCGTCGAGGCGCTCACCGGGCGCGGGCTGCCCGGCGTCCAGGTGCACGGCTTCGACGAGGGCAGCCTGCCCGGGCAGGACGCGGTGGTCTCCAGCGGCGCCGGTCAGCCCGGCCCGGCCGCCGAGCTGACCGCCGCCGGGCTGGGCCGGGCCGGGTTCGCGGTCTGCCGGGCCTGGCGGGAGAAGTGCGGGCAGCTGGAGGGCACCACCAACGTCGAGGGCCGGTTCGCGGCCGGCGTCGGGGTGCCGTGGCTGCACGTGGAGCTCGGCAACGGGCTGCGCACCGAGCCGGCCCGGCGCGCGGCGGTGGCCGGGGTGCTGGCCGAGACGGTGCGCAGCTGGGGGCCGCGCTAGCCGGGGCGTGCCCCGCCGTCGCGAGCCCGACCGGAACGGCCGGCCACGTCCTAGCAGGGGCGGCGGCGGAGGTCCATGACGTAGTCGTGCGGGGCGCCGGCGCTCTCCGCGGCGTCGGCGATCAGGCCGAGGTAGCGGGCCGCGGGCAGGCCGCCCTCGTAGTCGTTGAGCACGTACGTCCAGACCGGGATGTCGCCGTCCAGGGTCTGCGCGCGCAGCTTGATCTTGCGGTAGATGCCGAGCTGGACGCCCTCCCAGCGGTCCAGGCCCTCCTCGTCCATCGGCGCGACGTCGTACAGCGAGACGAAGACCTGGTCCTTCTCGTCCTCGACGACGGTGGCCAGCGAGCCCTCCCAGCCGAGCTGTTCGCCGCCGAAGGTGAGCCGCCAGCCGGTGAGCCACCCCGTGCCGCGCAGCGGGGAGTGCGGGGCTCGGCGGGTCATCTGCCGGGCATCGAGGTTGGTGGCATACGCGGCGTAAAGGGGCATGGGGGCCAGCGTAGCCCGGGCGGCGGGCGGGCCGGGGCGACTGGACGAAGGTGCGCGAGCCCGGACCCCGGCGTGGCGGCGCCACCGGCGTGCGGGACAATGGGGAGCGTGACTCGGATCGTGATCATCGGTGGCGGACCCGGCGGCTACGAGGCGGCCCTGGTCGCCGCACAGCTCGGCGCGGAGGTGACCGTCGTCGACCGCGACGGTCTGGGCGGATCGGCGGTGCTCACGGACTGCGTTCCGTCGAAGACCCTGATCGCGACCGCGGAGGTGATGACCACCTTCGACAGCTCGTACGAGGAGCTGGGCATCCTCGTCGCGGACGACACCCCGCCGGTCGAGCAGGCGGCCCGGGTGATCGGCGTGGACCTGGGCAAGGTCAACCGCCGCGTGAAGCGCCTGGCCATCGCGCAGTCCCACGACATCACCCAGTCCGTCACCCGGGCCGGCGTCACCGTGCTGCGCGGCCGCGGCCGGCTCGGCACCGGCGGGCAGGCCGTGGACGGCTCCCGCGAGGTGCTGGTGGACGCGCCCGACGGCACCGTGCAGTCGCTGCGCGCCGACGCGGTGCTGATCGCCACCGGCGCCCACCCGCGAGAGCTCCCGGACGCCCAGCCGGACGGCGAGCGGATCCTCACCTGGACCCAGGTGTACGACCTGGAGGAGCTGCCCCGCGAGCTGATCGTGGTCGGCTCCGGCGTGACCGGCGCCGAGTTCGCCGGCGCGTACCAGGCGCTCGGCTCCAAGGTGACCCTGGTGTCCAGCCGGGACCGGGTGCTGCCGGGCGAGGACCCGGACGCCGCCGAGGTGCTGGAGGACGTCTTCCGCCGCCGCGGCATGAACGTGATGGGCCGCTCGCGCGCCGAGAGCGTCAAGCGGATCGGCGACCGGGTCGAGGTCATGCTGGCCGACGGCAAGGTGATCGAGGGCACCCACTGCCTGATGGCGGTCGGCTCGATCCCCAACACCTCCGAGATGGGCCTGGAGGAGGCCGGGGTCAAGCTCAACGACTGGGGCCAGATCCAGGTGGACCGGGTCTCCCGCACCACCGCCCCCGGCGTCTACGCGGCGGGCGACTGCACCGGCGTCTTCATGCTCGCCTCGGTGGCGGCCATGCAGGGCCGGATCGCGATGTACCACGCGCTCGGCGACGCGGTGCAGCCGCTGAACCTCAAGACCGTGGCCTCCAACGTCTTCACCGACCCGGAGATCGCCACCGTCGGCTACACGGCGGCCGACGTGGAGTGCGGCAAGATGGACGCCGTCGTGGTCAAGCTCCCGCTGCGCGGCAACCCGCGGGCGAAGATGCAGGGCATCCGGGACGGCTTCGTGAAGCTGTTCTGCCGCCCGGGCACCGGCATCGTGGTCGGCGGCGTGGTCGTCGCCCCGCGCGCCAGCGAGCTGATCCACGCGATATCGCTCGCGGTGGACGCCAATCTGACGGTCGAACAGGTGGCCAGCGCGTTCACCGTCTACCCGTCCGTCTCCGGCTCGACCGCCGAGGCCGCCCGGCAGCTGCACATCCGGAAGCGGGCCGAGGGCGAATCCTGAGCGTCCGGCGCACAGTTGAGGGCGGCTGCCGATCGGCGGCCGCCCTTTTCGCGGGCACGGCCATCACCCGGACGGCGGGCGCAGTTCCGGGCCATTGACGGCGCGTATTGTACGGTCACGCGCCGCTCGTGCGTGAGCAATTCCCGCTACTAGCTGCAAACGCCTGAAAGCAGACGGTCACGCAGGTTACCGTCGGTTCTGTGTTTGCAGCAGAACGTCGCCAGTTGATCCTCGAAATGGTGCGCGCCAACGGAGCCGTCTCGCTCCGGGAGTTGGCCCGCGTCGTCCAGACCTCCGAAGTGACCGTGCGCCGTGACGTGCGGGCGCTGGAGGCAGAAGGGCTCCTCGACCGCCGGCACGGCGGCGCGGTGCTCCCCGGCGGCTTCAGCCGCGAACCCGGATACCCGCAGAAGACCCACCTGTCCGCGGCGGAGAAGAGCGCCATCGCGGACCTCGCCGCCGGCCTGGTGGAGGAGGGCGACGCGGTGGTGGTCGGCGCCGGCACCACCACCCAGGAGCTGGCCCGCCGGCTGGCCCGGGTGCCCGGGCTGACGGTGGTCACCAACTCGCTGCTGGTCGCCCAGGCGCTGGCGCACGCCAACCGGGTCGAGGTGGTGATGACCGGCGGCACCCTGCGCGGCTCCAACTACGCGCTGGTGGGCAGCGGAGCGGAGCAGTCGCTGCAGGGGCTGAGGGTCACCAAGGCCTTCATCTCCGGCAGCGGGCTGACCGCCGAGCGCGGGCTGTCGACGGCGAACATGCTGTCCGCGAGCGTGGACCGGGCCATGGTGCTGGCGGCCGCCGAGGTGATCGTCCTCGCCGACCACACCAAGCTCGGCGCGGCCGGCATGTTCCAGACCGTCGCCACCGACACCATCACCCGGCTGGTCACCGACGAGCAGGCCACCGCGGACGACACCACCGCCCGCGAACTGGACGCGCTCGCCGACTGCGGGGTGCAGGTCGACCTGGCCCCGCTGGGCGCGGGCCCGGGCGGCGACGCCCCGGTGCACGGCACCGGCAGCGGCCCGGTGCACCAGACCCAGCCCGGCCCGATGGCCCGCCGCGGCGGCCCGCCCCCCGGCGGCGCCCCGCTGCCCGGCCAGCGCCGCCCGGGCGCGCACGGCGGTCACGCGGGCCCGGGCGGCATCCCGGCCCGGCTGGCCGAGCTGGGCCTGCCGCGCGGGCGCTGAGGGGCCCGTACGGGCCCTGACGAGGGGTCCGGCACGTCCTCGGAAACGCGACCGGTCCGCACACCCCAGAGGGGCGTACGGACCGGTCCGAGGACGGGGTGCGTCAGTCCTTGATCTCGCAGAGCGCCGCGCCGCTGCTGACGCTCGCACCCACCTCGGCCTTGAGGCCGGAGACGGTGCCCGCCTTGTGGGCGTTCAGCGGCTGCTCCATCTTCATCGCCTCCAGGACCACGATCAGCTCGCCCTCGGCGACGACCTGGCCCTCCTCCACGGCGACCTTGACGATGGTGCCCTGCATCGGCGAGGCCAGGGTGTCACCGCTGACGGCCGAGCCGGCCTTCTTGGCGCCCACCCGGCGCTTGGCCTTGGCGGCACCCGCCGCACCGGCCGCCGGGGCCGCCGCGACGCCCAGCGAGGACGGCAGCGAGACCTCGATCCGCTTGCCGCCGACCTCGACCACCACGGTCTCCCGGGTCTCGGCCTCCTCGCCGTCACCGGCTGCGCCGGCGAACGGCGGGATGGTGTTGTCGAACTCGGTCTCGATCCAGCGGGTGAAGACCTTGAACGGCCCCTCGCCGCCGTGCACCTCGGGCGCGAACGCCGGGTCGGCGACGACCGCCTGGTGGAACGGGATGGCGGTGGCCATGCCCTCCACCTTGAACTCGGCCAGCGCGCGGCGGGCCCGCTCCAGGGCCTGCTTGCGGTCGCGGCCGGAGACGATCAGCTTGGCCAGCAGCGAGTCCCAGGCCGGGCCGATGACCGAGCCGGTCTCCACGCCGGAGTCCAGGCGCACGCCCGGGCCGGACGGCGGGGCGAACAGCGTCACGGTGCCGGGCGCGGGCAGGAAGTTGCGGCCCGGGTCCTCGCCGTTGATGCGGAACTCGAAGGAGTGGCCGCGCACCTCGGGGTCGCCGTAGCCGAGCTCCTCGCCGTCGGCGATCCGGAACATCTCGCGGACCAGGTCGATGCCGGTGACCTCCTCGGTGACCGGGTGCTCCACCTGGAGACGGGTGTTGACCTCCAGGAAGGAGATCGTGCCGTCCAGCGCGACCAGGAACTCGCAGGTCCCGGCGCCCTGGTAACCGGCCTCCTTCAGGATGGCCTTGGACGCCCGGTACAGCTCGGCGTTCTGCTCGGCGGTCAGGAACGGCGCGGGCGCCTCCTCGACGAGCTTCTGGTGGCGGCGCTGGAGCGAGCAGTCACGGGTGGAGACGACCACCACGTTGCCGTGCTTGTCGGCCAGGCACTGGGTCTCCACGTGCCGCGGGTTGTCCAGGTAGCGCTCGACGAAGCACTCGCCGCGGCCGAAGGCGGCGACGGCCTCGCGCACCGCGGACTCGTACAGCTCCGGGATCTCCTCGAGCGTGCGGGCGACCTTGAGGCCGCGGCCGCCGCCGCCGAAGGCCGCCTTGATGGCGACCGGCAGGCCGTGCTCGCGGGCGAACTCGATGACCTCGTCGGCGCCGGAGACCGGGTCCGGCGTGCCGGCCACCAGCGGGGCACCGGCCCGCTGGGCGACGTGCCGGGCGGTCACCTTGTCGCCGAGGTCGCGGATGGCCTGCGGCGGCGGGCCGATCCAGATCAGACCCGCGTCGATGACGGCCTGGGCGAAGTCGGCGTTCTCCGACAGGAACCCGTAGCCGGGGTGGACGGCGTCCGCGCCGGAGTCGGCGGCCGCCTTGAGGACCTTGGCGATGTCCAGGTAGCTGGTGGCGGGGGTGTCACCGCCCAGCGCGTAAGCCTCGTCGGCCGCGCGGACGTGCAGCGCGTCCCGGTCCGGCTCGGCGTAGACGGCGACGCTGGCGATACCGGCGTCCGAGCAGGCCCGGGCGACGCGGACGGCGATTTCCCCGCGGTTGGCGATGAGCACCTTGCGCACTGTGGCTCCCTTCTTGAACCTCGTCGAGTTTATGGATTCCTGGGCAGTACCGGCGAGTAGCCCCCGGTTGTGAACTATCCCACACGCTCGGTGATGGCTTTCCCGGGCCCGTGTCCGGGCCCCCGCACGACACCACAGGTCGGCACCGGTGCGCCCGGACCGGTGGGTGCCGCGGCGGGTGACCGGCCGGCGGCGTGGCGGGAGGTGGCATCGGCCACAGTCTCCCGGGGACCGCTCAAGCGGCGCCGGAGCGGGCGTCGGAGTGGGCGTCGGGCCGCCGCAGCGCCGCGGCCGTCACGTCGGCCGCCACCTCGACCACGTCCGGCCCGTACGCCTCCGGGTTGACCACCCGCAGGACGAGCGCGAAGGTGCCGTCCGGCCCGTACGTGCGGGCGAGTTCGCGGTGGCGGGTGGTCAGGTAGCGGACCCCGGCCTGGTTGGCGGTGCCGGTCTGACCGGAGACCAGGAACACCGGGCGGCCTCCGTCCGGGGTGGCGATCCGGGCCAGCAGGGTGTGCGCGCGGTCGGGGCCGGCGGTGTAGTCGTGCTCGCCCACCACGAGCACGTTGCTGCCCGGGCCGGGGCCCGAGGTGATGAGGACGCCCGGCAGACCCCAGGCCAGGTGCGCGGCCATCCGCTTGTTGCTGACCGGACCGCCCAGGCACAGCTCGGTCTTGGTGCCCAGGCCGCGGTGCGCGGCGTCGTGGGCGACCAGCTCGGGCCGCGCCCCGCACTCCTCGACCAGCCCGGCCAGCCACATCAGCGCGTAGGCGTCGCGCCGGGTCACGGTGTGCGCGTGCGAGCCCGTCCCGATGCTGCGCGGCACCACGATCAGGCACTCGCCGCCGTCCGGCAGCCCGAAGAAGGCCCGCACCCGTTCGACCCTGCGGCGCCGCCGCAGCACCTGGGCCAGCCAGCCGAGGCCGGCGCTGATCGCGCTGGCCACCAGGCCGAGCACCACGTTGAGCACGCTGTCGGTCATCTGCGGTGTCCCCCTCCCCGTCCGGACGCCGGTCAGCTTAGGACGGCGGGGGCGCCGTGCGGCAGGTCAGTCGGCCCACAGGTCGGTGATGCGCACGTCCAGGTCGGCGAGCAGCCGGCGCAGCAGCGGCAGGGAGAGGCCGATGACGTTGCCCGGGTCGCCGTCGATGCCGTCGATGAACGGGGCCGAGCGGCCGTCCAGGGTGAACGCCCCTGCCACGTGGAGCGGTTCGCCGGAGGCCACGTACGCGGCGATCTCCGCGTCGTCCGGGGTGCCGAAGCGGACGGTGGTGGACGCGGTGGCCGAGGACTGCCGGCCGGTCGAGGTGTCGATCACGCAGTGCCCGGTGCGCAGCACGCCGGCCCGCCCGCGCATCGACTGCCAGCGGGCCAGGGCCTCGGCGGCGTCGGCGGGCTTGCCGAGGGCCTCGCCGTCCAGCTCCAGGACGGAGTCGCAGCCGATCACCAGCTCGCCGTCGGCGAGTTCGGCGGCGACGGCCTTGGCCTTGGCCTCGGCCAGGACGAGCGCGAGCTCGGCGGGGGTGGCGGCGGTGATCGCGTCCTCGTCGACGCCGCTGACCACCACGCGCGGGTCGAGCCCCGCCTGGCGCAGCAGCCCGAGGCGGGCGGGGGAGGCGGAGGCGAGGACGAGGGCGCGCTGGTCGGTCATGTCCACCAGCGTAGGGGGTGCCGGTGTCCGCCGTTCGGGTGAACGGTTCAGGTGTACGGCTGGGAGAGCATCATCAGCACGGCGCCCACCAGCACCAGGACGGCGAGCACCTTGCCGGCCCGCTGCATCCGCTGCTGCATCCGACGGGCCTCGGGCGAGGGCTCGTCGCGGGGGTCTGACCAGAGCACCCGTCCAGAGTGCGCCGCCCGGGGCGCGGGCGCCTGAGTATCCGTACTCAGGTTTCGGGCAAAGCGGGCGGGGCGGCGGCCGGGAGAGGTCGAAAGGGGCCGGGAAACGCGTGCGGAGTGGAGGGTCGGCGATGCCGACTCCCCACTCCGCACGGGGACTTCAGTGCGCCCAGCCCGAGGTCCGCCAGGCGTTCACGCCCGGGTGGACGGCGGGGCGGAGCAGGCGGGCGCGGTCGTTCCAGGGGGAGGCCGGGCCGGCACCGGCCAGACGCGCCGCCTCGGCGGCGGCCTGCGCGGCGGCGGCCCGGGCCTGGAC
>NZ_JBEXJK010000319.1:0-9577 GCF_040609095.1 Kitasatospora sp. NPDC004799 | reverse complement strand
GATCTGGCCGGACCAGGCCGCTCCGGACACCGCCGTGGCGGCCGCCGGCCAGCCGGTCGCGGCCGTCGCCGCCGTGCCCGCGATCTTCCCCGCCCGCTGGCAGGACGCCTCGACCACCCAGCTCCCGCTGGGCGTCGGCCTGGGCCTGATCGGCTGCGGTCTGGGCCTGGTCGGCCTGCGGCTGCGCCGGAGCTGAGGCGGGAGACCGGGCGCGGGAGCGGGCGCGGGGCGCGGGAGCCGGGGTGCGACGCGCCCGGCGCGGGGCCGGGGTTCCGGCGGGTGCGGGGCGGCGGGCCGGTGCCGGCGGGGCCGGGGCCCGGCGGCGGACGGGGCGCGGGCGGTCGGCGGACGGAGCGCGGGAACTGAGTATCCGTACGGATTCCCGCCCGGGGCCCGGGGGCGTACCGTCGTCATGGGTGGCGCAGGACGGCGGGACGACCGGGGGCTTCCGCCCGACCAACCCCAGTGAGAGAGAATGTTGTTCATGACGAATCCGATGAACGAGCGCCCGTCGCAGGAGCCCTTCCGGGCCGCCGGCGGGCAGTCGCAGGACGGCCAGAAGGTGCTGATCGTCGGACCGGACGGGCTGCCCGTGGGCCAGGGGTTCGCCGGCGCGGCCGGGGACGGGGACGACGAGGGCGACGTGCCCCGCGAGCTCCCGGTGACCGAGATGGTCGAGCAGCCCGCCAAGGTCATGCGCATCGGCAGCATGATCAAGCAGCTGTTGGAGGAGGTCCGGGCCGCTCCCCTCGACGAGGCGAGCCGGGTTCGGCTGAAGGACATCCACGCGAGCTCGATCAAGGAACTCGAACTGGGGCTGGCCCCGGAGCTGGTCGCCGAGCTGGAACGGCTGTCGCTGCCGTTCACCGACGACACCATCCCGACCGAGGCCGAGCTGCGGATCGCCCAGGCCCAGCTGGTCGGCTGGCTGGAGGGCCTGTTCCACGGCATCCAGACCGCCCTGTTCGCGCAGCAGATGGCGGCCCGGGCCCAGCTGGAGCAGATGCGGCGGGCGCTGCCGCCCGGCCTGCACACCAGCGAGTCGGACGACGACGAGCCGGGCCAGGGCCGCGGCATCCGCTCCGGTCCGTACCTGTAGCCGCACCCGGCGGTGCCCGTCGGCAGGTGCGTCCGGTCCGCGCCGACCGCCGTCCGGACCGGACGTACCACGACGGTCCTCCCCGGCCCGGGCCTCCGGGGACCGGACGCCGCGGGCCCGGGGCCGCGCCCGGCCCTGGACCGATCACCGTCGGCGCGAGCCGATACCCTGGCCCCTGTCGCCGGCCGGTGGAACCGCCGCGGCAGGGGCCCGCCAGGCCAGCGGGCCGGGCCCACCAGCACGGACGAGACCGAACGTCAGGCTGCGGCAAGCACGGCCGCGCCGAGGGGGAGCAGAGGACCATGAGCGAGCACGGCAACGCGGCGGTCGAGGGCTTCTCCCTGGGCAACGGCCGCTATGTGCTGCAGCGGCTGCTGGGCGAGGGCGGCATGGCCTCCGTGCACCTCGCCTACGACAGCGTGCTGGACCGGCAGGTCGCGCTGAAGAGCATGCACAGCGAGCTGGGCCGGGACGACTCGTTCAAGGAGCGGTTCCGCCGCGAGGCCCAGGCCGTGGCCCGGCTGGAGCACCCGAACATCGTCACGGTGTACGACAGCGGCGAGGACATCGCCCCGGACGGCTCCAGCACGCCGTACATCGTCATGCAGCTGATCGACGGCCAGGGCCTGCGCGAGGCGATCAACGAGGCGATCGGCCAGTACGGCGCGATGCCGGCCGAGGAGGCCCTGAAGGTCACCGTCGGCGTGTTGAACGCGCTGGAGGCCTCGCACGACATGGGCCTGGTGCACCGCGACATCAAGCCCGGCAACGTCATGTTCGACCGCAAGGGCAACGTCAAGGTCATGGACTTCGGCATCGCCCGCGCGCTGGAATCCGGCGTCACGTCGATGACCCAGACCGGCATGGTGGTCGGCACCCCGCAGTACCTCTCGCCCGAGCAGGCGCTCGGCAAGCCGGTGGACGCCCGCTCCGACCTGTACTCGGTCGGCGTGATGCTCTTCGAGATGATCACCGGCCAGCTGGTCTTCGACGGCGACTCGGCGTTCTCGATCGCCTACAAGCACGTCCAGGAGGAGCCGCCGGCCCCCTCCACCCTCAACCGCTCGATCACCCCCGAGGTGGACGCCTTCGTCGCCCAGGCGCTGCGCAAGGACCCGGCGCACCGGTTCCAGAGCGCGGCGGCGATGCGGGACGAGGCGGAGCGGCTGATCGAGGCCGCCAAGGGCGGCGGCAACGGGCAGCGGCTGCAGGCCAGCACCCCGCTGGTGATCAACGAGGGCCCGCGCTCGGTGCACGCCGCTCCGCAGGCGCCCCAGGCCCCGCAGACGCCGCAGCCCTTCCAGCCGCAGCCGCCGCAGCAGCAGTACCGGACCCCGCCGCCCGCCTACCAGGCGCCGCAGACCCCGCACCCCTTCCCGCAGCAGCAGTACCAGACCCCGCCGCCGGCCTTCCAGCCCCCGCGGCCGCAGGCGCCGCACACCCCGCACCCGCAGTTCCTCCAGCAAGGGGCGCCGCAGGCGCACACCCCGCCGCCGCAGCCGATGCCGCCGTACCAGCAGCCGAAGCAGCCCACCAGCGGCGGCGGCTGCTCGACGGCCGTGGTCGTGATCGGGATCATCGTCGGCGTGCTGGTGCTCGCGGGCATCATCATCGCGATCGTGGTCAACAAGGCGAACGAGAAGACCGGCGGCAAGTTCAGCACCTCGGAGCGTCCCGCCAACGTGCTGGTCGTCGACCTCCCCGCCGACCGGAATGGCCTGCTCTGACGGTTTCCGGCCGGTTCGGGGGTACCACGGTCGTCCGCCGGAAGCGGTAGCGTTCGGGGATACGTAAGCGACAGGGCACCGCGATCCGAGCGAACGCCCGGGGCGAGGAGCGATGGCACAGACGCAGCAGCCGGACGACGACGCGGGTGTCCGAGCGGTCGGCCGGACCGGCGGAACCCCGAGGATCCCCGAGCCCGGTGCCGAGGCCGCGACCTCGGCGCTGCCCCCGTTCGGCAGCGGCCCGCAGACCCCGGGCCGCGGCACCGCCGTGCCGCTGAGCACCGTCGGCGACGGCCGCTACCGGCTGACCCACCGGCTCGGGCGCGGCGGCATGGCCGAGGTGTTCGCCGCCGAGGACGTGCGGCTCGGCCGCACCGTCGCGGTCAAGCTGCTGCGCGGGGAACTGGCCCAGGACGACGTCGCCCGGCTGCGCTTCACCCGCGAGGCACACGCCGTCGCGGCGCTCAACCACCACTCGATCGTCGCGGTCTACGACACCGGCGAGGAGTACGTCGGGGACGAGTCCACGCCGTACATCGTGATGGAGCTGGTCGAGGGCCGCACCGTCCGCGAGCTGCTCGCGGACGAGGAGGCGCCGCCGGTCGACCAGGCGCTGATCATCATCGCCGGGGTGCTGGAGGCGCTCGCCTACAGCCACCGCAACGGCATCGTCCACCGCGACATCAAGCCCGCCAACGTGATCATCACCAACACCGGCGCGGTCAAGGTGATGGACTTCGGCATCGCCCGCGCGCTGACCGGCGGGGCCACCACGATGACCCAGACCGGCATGGTCATGGGCACCCCGCAGTACCTCTCGCCCGAGCAGGCGCTCGGCAAGCCGGTCGACCACCGCTCCGACCTGTACGCGGCCGGCTGCATGCTCTACGAGCTGCTCACGCTGCGCCCGCCGTTCACCGGCGACACCCCGCTCTCGGTGGTCTACCAGCACGTCCAGGACCTGCCGGTGCCGCCCTCGCAGGCCAACGGCCGGGTGCCGGCCGGGCTCGACCCGCTGGTGCTGCGCTCGCTCGCCAAGAACCCGGACGACCGCTTCCAGGACGCCGACGAGTTCCGCGCCCACGTGCAGCACTCGCTGCGCGAGATGCACGGCGCGGGCGGGGCCGCCTGGGCCGGCGCGGCCGCGGGCGACACCGGCGCGACCCAGGTGCTCCGGCCGGACCAGACGGCGGCCACCGCGGCCTTCGGCGCGGTGCGCCCCGGCGACCAGACCTCCGTGCTGCCGTACTCGACGGGCGGCCCGCACACCCCCTCCTCGCCCTACCCGGCGGCCGGCGGCCCGTACGGCGGGGGCGGCGACGGCGCGGACGGGGACGGCGACGGCTCCGGCCGGCGGCGCGGGCCGTGGGGCTGGGTGGCCGGTGCGATTGCCGTGCTGGTCGCGGCCGGCGCGGGCATCGCGTTCGCGCTCAGCGGCACCGACCACCCCGACCCCAAGGTGACCCCGACGCAGGCCCCGGTGGTCACCAGCAGCGAGACGACCGTGCCGTCCCAGAGCGGTCCGACGACCGCGCCGACCTCGGCCTCGGGCAGCAAGAAGCCGCAGCAGCCGACCGACCCGGCCACCAACAGCGGGAACAACAACACCGGGACCAACAGCGGCAACAACATGTCGCCGTCGCCGGGTACGGGCAAGCACACGCCGAGCCCGACCCCGACCGGGCCCGCGAGCCACACGCCGACCGGGACGGCGCCGGCGACCTCGACCGGCGGTGCGACGGCCGGCAGCAGCACGCCGCCGCCGAACCCGCTGCCGACCAAGACGATCCCGCCGGTGACGCAGCCGGCCTCGCCGCCTCCGCCGGCCGGGAGCAACTGAGGGGCACGGCCGACCGGCTCCGGCCGGTCGGCCGTCGGTCGGCCGGAGCCGGTCAGTTGGCGAAGGCGTCCAGGACCTGCTCGTACTCCTGGCACCACCACGCCAACTGCCCCGCGGAGGCGGGGTAGAGCGGGTCGGCCCGGTGGTCGGCCCGCTGGTAGCGCCACTGCAGCATCCAGAAGTCGTTCAGCCGCTCCCACCAGACCCGGTGGACGGCGGCGGCCAGGTGCTCGGCGGTGGCGGCGCCGGAGGCCCGGTAGGCCTGTGAGTAGCGGCGGACCCGGACCAGGTCGAGGACGCCGGACGTACGGTCGTTGAAGAGCAGCGTGGCGGCCCGGACGGCCTCCTCGGCGCGCGGCTGCGGGCCGAGCTTGTCCCAGTCCAGAACGGCCGCCACCCGGCCGCCCCGCGGGCCGTCGCCGTACAGCAGGTTGAGGCCGTGGAAGTCGCCGTGGGTCCAGCCGGTGGGCGGGGCGGCCTCCGGGGCGGGGCGGCGGTGGGCGTGCTCGGCGAGCAGTTCCAGCCGTTCCGTGAGCCGTTCGACCACCAGGGCGTCCAACTCCCCGGCCGGGTGGTGCTCCCGGGCGCGGCACCGCAGGTCGCGGGCGAGGGCGGCGCTGTCGACGGGGTCGGCGCTCCGGTAGCCGGCGGGTTGTTCGAGGGGGGCGCAGACGTCGTCCAGCGCGCCGTGCAGTTGGCCGAGCAGCGCGCCGAGCGCGTCGCACTGCGACGGGTCGAGCTCGCCGCCGTGCCGGTGCCGGCCCTCGACCCAGGGGAACAGCGCGAACAGCCGGCCGCCCCAGGAGACCACCGTGCCGGAGCGTTCGGCGCAGGCCAGCGGGGGTGCGACGGGCAGTCCGAGGGTGTTCAGCGCGGCCATCGCGCGGTGGTGGGCGAGGATCTTCGGACGGCTGGCGGTGGCGGAGTCGACGTAGCACTTCAGGAAGTACGGCCCGGCCTCGGTGGTGACCAGGTACCCCCGGTTCAGCAGGCCCTCGGTGACCGGCTCGGCGGTCAGCAGCCGCCCTGTCCGGTAGCGGGTCAGGACCTCGGCGAGCGCGCCCAGCGGGACGGGTGGACTGAGGGTCCCCATCGGAGGTGCGGAGAGGTCGGGGCGGGCCGGTGCGCAGGCGAGGGTCTGGCTGAAAGTCACGTGCAGAGGTTATGGCCCCCTTGTGGGGGCCCTTGACAAACCGTCAGTTCTGTGAAGCTTTCCGTCAGTACTGGTGGTCGGCCTGGTGCCGCGCCACGAAGGCGGCCGCCTGGGTGCGCCGCTCCATGCCCATCTTGGCGAGCAGACTGGAGACGTAGTTCTTCACCGTCTTCTCGGCCAGGTGCAGCTCGTTGCCGATCTGACGGTTCGTCATCCCCTCGCCGATCAGATCGAGGATCCGCCGTTCCTGCTTGGTGAGTTGGGCGAGCCGCTCGTCCTCCTTCTCCCCGCCGTCGCGCAGCCGGGCGAGCACCCTGCTGGTCGCGACCGGGTCGAGCAGCGAGCGGCCGGCCGCGACGTCCCGGACGGCGGTGATCAGGTCGGTGCCGCGGATCGCCTTCAGTACGTAGCCGGAGGCGCCCGCCATGATCGAGTCGAACAGCGCCTCGTCGTCCGAGAACGACGTCAGCATCAGGCACTTGATCTCCGGCAGCCTGGACCGGATCTCGCGGCAGACCTCGACCCCGTTGCCGTCCGGCAGCCGGACGTCGAGCACCGCCACGTCCGGGTGGACCGCCGGGATCCGGGTGAGTGCCTCGGCGGCTGTACCGGCCTCGCCGACCACCTCGATGTCGTCCTCGACCGAGAGCAGATCGTGCACGCCCCGCCGGACGACCTCGTGATCGTCGAGCAGGAATACCCTGATTTGTCCGTTATCAGTCACGTCCAAAGCCTCCCATACCACCGTACGAAAGACCTATCACCCGCACCTCCACGACGACGCGATCCGGCCAGGACCGTCCGAAACCGATACCGAGAACCCCCTTACGTACGGGCGTCTGCCCGGATAACGTGCGCTGGTGTCCTGAAGGCGCTCGAATTGAGAGCTGCGTCACGCCGACCGTCACCCCCACCCTTCCGACGGCGAGCCGAGCGCGGCACCCTCGGGGTTGTAGGCCCTGAACAAGTAGGACGTCCTAGCGCAAGCGCGTCGAGGGCGGACGCTGGGTAACGTTCTCGTGAGGGACGCCGTCGGAACAGGATCACCACCTGCCCCGCAGTGGGAGCGCACACCCACGCGCGCCCCGCGAGGCGGTGACCGGACCGGTCACCGGCGACCCCGGGCGGCCGGACAGACCGAGGAGTGAACGTGACCGTCAAAAGCACGGCGAGGGCTCGCAAGAAGGCGGCCCCCGGCGTCCCTGACACCCTCCGCGCCAAGGGCGAGGACGCCCAGCCGGAGCTCGTCCAGCTGCTCACGCCGGAAGGCGAGCGGGTCGAGCACCCGGACTACCCCCTCACCACCACTCCCGAGGAGCTGCGCGCCCTCTACCGCGACCTGGTGCTGGTGCGCCGGTTCGACGGTGAGGCCACCGCGCTCCAGCGCCAGGGCGAGCTCGGCCTGTGGGCCTCGCTGCTCGGCCAGGAGGCCGCCCAGGTCGGCTCCGGCCGCGCGATGCGCCCCGGCGACTACGCCTTCCCCACGTACCGCGAGCACGGCGTGGCCTGGTGCCGCGACGTCGACCCGCTGAACCTGCTCGGCATGTTCCGCGGCGTGAACCACGGCGGCTGGGACCCGAACGAGAAGAACTTCCACCTGTACACCATCGTGATCGGCGCGCAGACCCTGCACGCCACCGGTTACGCGATGGGCATCAGCAAGGACGGCGCCGACGACGCGGTGATCGCGTACTTCGGCGACGGCGCCTCCAGCCAGGGCGACGTCAACGAGGCCTTCACCTTCGCCTCGGTCTACAACGCGCCGGTGGTGTTCTTCTGCCAGAACAACCAGTGGGCGATCTCCGAGCCCACCACCACCCAGACCAAGATCCCGCTGTACCGCCGCGCCTCCGGCTTCGGCTTCCCGGGCGTCCGGGTCGACGGCAACGACGTGCTGGCCTGCCTCGCGGTCACCCGCTGGGCGCTCGACCACGCCCGCAGCGGCAACGGCCCGGTGCTGATCGAGGCGTTCACCTACCGGATGGGTGCCCACACCACCTCCGACGACCCCACCCGCTACCGCCACGCCGAGGAGACCGAGGCCTGGAAGGCCAAGGACCCGATCACCCGGCTCCGCGCCCACCTGGAGAAGGAGGGCCTGGCCGACGCGGAGTTCTTCGACGCCGTCGACGCCGAGAGCGAGCAGCTGGGGCTGCGGGTGCGCGAGGGCGTGCGCGGCATGCCGGACCCGGACCCGACCCTGATCTTCGACCACGTGTACAGCGAGCCGCACGCGCTGGTCGATGAGGAACGGGCCGAGTACGTCGAGTACGCGGCCTCCTTCGAGGCGGGGGAGAACCACTGATGGCCGGTCAGCTGAGCATCGCCAAGGCGCTGAACGGAGCGCTGCGCAAGTCGCTGGAGAACGACCCGAAGACCGTCCTGATGGGCGAGGACATCGGCAAGCTCGGCGGCGTCTTCCGGATCACCGACGGCCTGCAGAAGGACTTCGGCGAGGACCGGGTGATCGACACCCCGCTCGCCGAGTCCGGCATCATGGGCACCGCGATCGGCCTGGCGCTGCGCGGCTACCGCCCCGTCGTGGAGATCCAGTTCGACGGCTTCGTCTACCCGGCCTTCGACCAGATCGTCTCCCAGCTGGCCAAGATGCACGCCCGTGCGCTGGGCCACGTCAAGCTGCCGGTCACCGTGCGCATCCCCTACGCGGGTGGCATCGGCGCGGTCGAGCACCACAGCGAGTCGCACGAGGCGTACTTCGCGCACACCGCCGGCCTGCGGGTGGTCACCCCGGCCAGCGCGCACGACGCGCACTGGATGCTGCGGCAGTCGATCGAGTCCGACGACCCGGTCATCTTCCTGGAGCCCAAGCGCCGTTACTGGGACAAGGGCGAGGTCGGCGACGCCGCCGACCTGGGCCTGCACGACGCCCGGATCGTCCGGCCCGGCACCGACGCGACGCTGATCGCGTACGGCCCGATGGTCAAGGTCTGCCTGGAGGCCGCCGCGGCCGCCGAGGAGGACGGCCGCCGGCTGGAGGTCGTCGACCTGCGCTCGCTCTCCCCGGTGGACTTCGCCGCCCTGGAGGAGTCGGTCAAGCGCACCGGCCGGGCCGTCGTGGTGCACGAGGCGCCCGTCTTCCTGGGCATGGGCGCGGAGTTGGCCGCCCGGCTCACCGAGAAGTGCTTCTACCACCTGGAGGCACCGGTCCTGCGGGTCGGCGGCTACTACGCGCCGTACCCGCCGTCCCGGGTCGAGGAGGCCTTCCTCCCCGACCTGGACCGCGTGCTCGACGCCGTCGACCGCGCGCTCGCGTACTGATCCGGGGGAGCGAAGATGACCACCGAAGTTCGCTCGCTCCGCGAGTTCAAGATGCCCGACGTGGGCGAGGGCCTCACCGAGGCCGAGATCCTCAGCTGGTACGTCAAGCCCGGTGACACCGTCACCGACGGGCAGGTCGTCTGCGAGGTGGAGACCGCCAAGGCGGCCGTGGAACTGCCCATCCCGTTCAACGGGGTGGTCGAGCGGCTGCACTTCCCCGAGGGCGCCACGGTCGACGTCGGCACCGTGATCATCTCGGTCGCGGTCGCCGGGGAGGCGGGGGCCGCGGCTCCGGCCGCCCCCGCCGCGGCTCCGGCCGAGGCTCCGGCGCCGGCCCCGGCTCCCGCCGAGGAGGCCGTGCCCGAGCGGCGCGAGGTGCTGGTCGGGTACGGCCCGCGCACCGGCGGCACCCAGCGCCGGGCGCGGCGGACGACCACCACCAGGGTCGCCGCGACCGCTCCGGCTCCGGTCGCCGCGAC
>NZ_JBEXJK010000318.1:0-9594 GCF_040609095.1 Kitasatospora sp. NPDC004799 | reverse complement strand
GGCCTCGGCGGCGAGCCGTTCGGCCAGCACCTCGCGGTCCCGGGCCCCGCCGAGCGCGGCGGCGAGCCAGCGCAGCTCGACGACCAGGTCGTCGGTGGCGCCGGGGGTGAACAGCCGCCGGAAGGTCCGCAGGGCGCTGCGCAGCCGCCGGCAGGCGACCCGCATCCGGTGCACGGCGTCCGGCTCGTCCGCCCGCACGGCGTCGTCCAGTCCGGCCAGCACCGCGGCCTGCGCCTCGATGCGGGCGAGCAGCACCTGCCCCACCGTGGTCTCGGGTGTCGCCATCGGCGCTCGCCCCCTCGTCGGGTCGGCGGGAACGCCTTCCAGGCTAGTCCGCGGACGACCGCTGCCGCCCGCGCGAACGGGCCGAGCGGCCGACCTCGCAGGCTGCTGAGAGCGCGTCAGCCGGAACAGGGACCTACGGGCCCTCGTGCCGGACGCGAGCGCCATGGCATACTCCGGAGCGTGACGACCTCCTCCCACTCGACCAGGGCCCTGCGGGCCGCGGTGTTCACCGCGCTCGCCGTGCCGATGGCCGCGTTGGGCCAGGTGGTCATCACGGGCCGCCCGCTGCCGCTGTCGCTGGTGGCCTCGGCCGGTGCCGTCGTCTTCCTGGTCGCGGCCGTACTGGCCGGCGGGGAGCGGCGGATGCTGCACATCTCCGGCGTGATGGTGCCGGTCGAGCTGCTGCTCAACACCACCTTCAACCTGGGCCAGACCAGCTGTTCGCCGGTGCTGGCCGGTCAGGTGCCCGCCCGCGGGGTGAACCTGCTGGTCTGCGGCGGCGGTTCGGTGGACGGCTCGTTGCTGGCCGGCCCGCTGGGCCACGCCGGGCAGCTGGCCCCCGCCGCGACCCAGCTGCTGCTCCTGCTGGCGCACCTGGCGATCGCCCTGGCCGCCTCGGCCTGGCTGCGGATGGGCGATTCCGCCTTGTCCGGCCTGGCCCGGGCGCTGCGCGCCCTGCGCGGGTCGCTGACCGGCCCGCTGCGCGCGCTGGCCGTCCTGCTGGCCCCGGCTCCGGCGCGTCCGGTGCTGCGGGTGCCGCTGCCGGTGTCGGACCGCCCGCGGCCGCGCCGCGAGGACGTGGTGCTGAGCCCGGCGCCCCGGCGCGGCCCGCCCGCCTTCGCGCCTGCCTGCTGATCACCGTCGCCGACCGATCGCCGTCGCCGACCGATCGCCCTCTCTGACCGGTCGCCGTCTCCGACCGATCACCGTCGCCGGCCCGATCACCCCCGTACCCGGCCGGACGGCCCCGGTACGCCCGCAGGCAGTGCGCACGACTCCCGCGTCCACCGACCCCGCCGCACCCGCTGCGGCTTCCCGCGCGCACCCGCGCGCCGCGTACAGGAGTTGACTTCCCCATGGCTCAGGCCCCCAGCAAGCAGCAGGCCAAGCGCATCAGTGCCCGTGAGCGGATCCAGGAGGCGCAGCGCCGCGAGCAGCAGGCCGCCAAGCGCCGTCAGCGGATCGTGGTGACGGTCTCGGCCGTCGTCGTGCTGGCCCTCGCGGGCGGCGTCACCATCGCGATCAACTCGGCCTCGGACAAGAACGAGAAGGCCTCCGCCGCCGAGTCGGCGCCGCTGGTCGTGCCGGCCAACGCCTCCGGCCCGGAGGGCACGGTGATCACCTACGGCAAGGCCGACGCCCCGCACACCATGGCGATCTACGAGGACTTCCGCTGCCCGGTCTGCAAGCACTTCGAGGCGGCGAACGGCGAGACCGTCAAGAAGCTCACCGAGGACGGCCAGATCAAGGTGGAGTTCCACCTGGCGGCCTTCCTGGACAAGAACCTCGGCGGCAAGGGCTCGCGCACCGCGCTGGCCGCCGTCGGCGCCGCGCTGAACGAGGGCGTGGACAAGTTCAAGGCGTTCCACGACGTGCTGTACGCCAACCAGCCGGACGAGCGCGAGGACGGCTTCGGCGACGTCAACCACCTGCTGGACCTGGCCGGCCAGGTGCCCGGCCTGAAGACCGACGCCTTCGTGAAGGCGGTGACCGACCGGACGTACGCCCCGTGGGCGGCCAAGGTCAACGAGGCGTTCAACGGCAGCGGGGTGACCGGCACGCCGACCGTCAAGGTGGACGGCAAGCAGATCACCCTGTTCGCCGGCAACGCCGTCGTCCCGCCGGAGCAGTTCACCGCGCAGGTGAAGCAGGCCGCCGGCCTCCAGTAGGCCGCACCTCCGCACCGTACGGCACCACCCGGCCCGGCCGAATCCCGGCCGGGCCGGCTCCTCCAAGCCAGCCACCGGAGTGTGCTGCCATGTCCGCCGTCACCACCGTGCACCTGTCCCGCTCCGCCCCCGACGACGCCGGCCGGGCCCCGGTCGGCGCGAGCCGGGCCCTCGCCCTCCTGCTGTTCCTCGGCGGGCTGGTCGGGCTGGCCGCCTCGGCCGTCCTGACCTTCGACAAGCTCCGCATCCTGGAGAACCCCTCCTACGTCCCCAGCTGCAACATCAACCCGGTGATCAGCTGCGGCTCGGTGATGCGCACCGACCAGGCGGAGGTCTTCGGCTTCCCCAACCCGCTGCTCGGACTGGCCGCCTTCGGCGCGCTGACGGCGATCGGCGCGGGGCTGCTCGCCGGGGCCGCGTACCGGCGCTGGTTCTGGCTGGGCCTGAACGCGGGCACCGCGCTGGGCGTGGTGTTCGCGCACTGGCTGATCTACCAGGCGCTGTACGACATCGGCGCGCTCTGCCCGTACTGCATGGTGGTGTGGGCGACGGTGGTGGCGCTGTTCTGGTACACCACGCTGCACAACCTGCGCACCGGCGTGATCCCGGCGGGCCCGCGGCTGCGGGTGGTCGTCCGGGAGGCGGCGCGGTACCACTGGGCGCTGCCGGTGCTGTGGGCGGCGGTGATCGCACTGATGGTCCTCAACCGGTTCTGGTACTACTGGAGCACCCTCCTCTGACCGTCGATCACCCCACGTACCCGTCCGAGTGCAGCAGCGCGGCGGCGCCGGTCCGCCGGGCCTCCAGGGCCCCGGTGAGCCGGCGCGCCGCACCGGGCTGCAGCAGGACGGCGGCCTGGGCCGGGGTGAAGTACCCGTGGTCGGCGATCTCCTCGGCCTGCGCCCGGACCACCGCCCCGGCCGCGACCGTCCCGCCGTCGAACATGAACTGCACGGCGGGGTGGGCGTGTTCGCCCTGGTCGGGGATCGCGTCGCGCCACTCCACCACGAGCAGCCGCAGCGGCCCGGCCGACAGCCCGGTCTCCTCGTACAGTTCGCGGGCCGCGCACTCGGCGGGCCCCTCCCCCGGGTCCATCCCGCCGCCGGGGAACTGCCACTGGTCGCGGTAACTGGCCTTCAGCAGCAGGATCCTGCCCGCCTCGTCGGTCAGCAGCACGCTGCACCCGACGTAGGCGCGCACCATCCCGGAGAGCCACTCCTCCTCCGAGAGTGCCCAGGTGTCCGTCATCGCGCCTCCTCCGTCGGCCGCCGTCCTCGGGGACAATCTGCCGCGATCCCGGCCCGCGAAACGGCGGTTCGCGCCGAATCCACCCGAAGGAGTGCAAGATCGGCCCTACCCGAAGACGGCCCGCCGGAAGGCGTTGCGGAGTTCGGTGAGCTGCTCGACGCCCCGGTCGTAGTGCACCTTGTTGGTGAGCAGCAGGGCCCAGCGGCCGAGCCGCCGGGAGACCCAGAAGCCGGTGCCGGTGAAGCCGTAGTGGACGAAGGTGCCCTCGACGGGGTCGGTGCCGGGGGCGCACAGCCAGGACAGGCCGCGGGCGGGGGCGAGGCCGCCGGTCTGCTCGCGCAGCGACTCCGCGGTCCACGCCCCGCCCCAGGGCAGCCCGGGCGGCGGGGCGAGCAGCGCGGTGAGGAAGCGGGCGAGGTCGCGGGCGGTGGAGAAGGCCCCGGCGTTCCCGGAGACGCCGCCGAGCAGCCGGGCGGAGGGGTCGTGGACGACGCCGCGCAGGTGGGCGCCGACGCCCTCCTCGTACTCGGTGGGCGCGGTGCGGGCGGCGAGCCCGCCGTCCAGCGGGCCGTACCGGGTGTCGGCCATGCCGAGCGGGCCCCAGGCCCAGCGTTCGGCGAGCCGGTCCAGCGGCGCGCCGCCGAGGTCCTCGACCAGGTAGGTGAGCAGGACGGCGGCCCGGTCGGTGTACTCGACGGCCGTGCCCGGCGGGCGGTGCAGCGGGCCGGCGAGGACGCCGGCCCGGACCGCCGCGAGGTCCCGCCCGTAGAGCTGCTCGAAGCGGGTGTACGGGAGCATCCCGGCGGTGTGGGCGAGGAGTTGACGGGCCGTCACCTCACCGGCGGGGTGCCCCGCGGCCGGCCGCCACCAGCGGCCGAGCGGCTCGTCCAGCGGGAGCCGGCCGGACTGCCACAGCGCCCCGGCGCAGGGCCAGAGCGCGATCACCTTGGTGAGGCTGGCGAGGTCGTACAGCGTGTCCGGCCCGGGCCGCAGCCGCGCGTACGGGCCCTGCCCGAGCACCCCGTGGCTGCCGCCGCCGAGCGTGCCGCCGGCGTCGCCGACGACCCAGACGGCGCCCGCCCCGACGGTCCGCGCACCGTCCTGGACCAGCCGGTCCAGCTCCCCGCCCGGCGCGGCTAGGGCGGGGAGCCGGTCGGCTCCGGGTGCGCCGGGTCCGGCTGCCTGGTGACTCATCCGTCTCCCCCTTCGGGCCGACGGGAGCCTACCCGGCCGGACGCGACCTACGGCGTGCCTGACGATTCCAGTCGGGCTCGCGAACCGTCGGACGCGCCCTACGGCACCAGTTCCTTGCCGAGGCAGATGCTCTGCGGGTGGTCCTTGTAGATGCCGAACTTCCGGATCGCGGCGTAGCCCTCGGACCGGTACAGCGCGACGGCCTCGGGCTGCTCGGTGCCGGTCTCCAGGATGACGCGGGTGCGCCCGGCCTCGGCCGCGGTCCGCTCCAGGCGGCCCAGCACCGCCCGGGCCAGGCCGCGGCCGCGGGCCTCGGGGATCACGAACATCCGCTTGAGCTCGGCGTCACCGTCGCGCAGGTCGTCCGGGCCGGCCTGCTTGGCCCGCCAGCCGCCGCAGGCGACCGGACGGCCGTCCAGGTAGGCGATCAGGAACAGGCCGGCCGGCGCCTCGAAGTCCTCCGCGCGCATGACCGTCTCGTCCGGGTCGCCGTAGCGGCGCACGTACTCCTGCTGCACCTCCGCCGACAGGGCCTGGGCGTCGGGGTGGGCGTAGCCGGTGACGCGGAACTCGACGGTGCCGGTCTCCCGGGCGCTGCTGGTACTCATGGATGAAAAGCCTACGGGCCCCGCTCAGCGGGCCTCGAACCGGGCGACCAGGTCGTCCTTGCCGAACATCCGGGCGGTGTCCACGGCGCTCGGGGCACCGGCCCGCGGGTCGGCGCCGCCGGCCAGCAGGACGTCGAGCACGTCCGCGGCGCCCTTGAAGACGGCGCCGGCCAGCGGGGTCTGCCCGTGGTCGTTGGCGAGGTTCGGGTCGGCGCCGTACCGGAGCAGCTCCGCCACGGTGGCGGCGTGGCCGTGGTAGGCGGCGAGCATGATCAGGGTGTCGCCGCGGCCGTTGGTGAGGTCGGCCGGGGCGCCGGCGTCCAGGTAGCCGGACAGGGTCTCGGTCTCCCCGGCCCGGGCGGCGTCGAAGAGCTTCCCGGCAAGCGCGATCACCTCGGCGTCGGGGGCGTCGGCGGGCTGCTGGCTGGCGTCGGTCATGATGGGCGGCCTTTCCGGTCGGTGTCGTCGGGCGGTCTCGGGGCTGCGCCCAGGGCACGGTAGCGGCCGGTGCCGGAACGGACCAGCGGGCGTCCGGAATCCGGATGACGGCCCGCGCCCGCGACGACACGCGGCCGCGCGCGTCGCGCAGCCATTCGAGCGAACTTTCCGGACCCCCCGGAAACTTCCCGACCACCGCCAGGGAATGCCTCGGCACACCGAATCCCGCGACGCCCGGCCCCCACCCCGGCCGGCCCCCTGCCGTCTCCCGCCCACCGGAGCGGTATTGAGCGGCAGAACCACCCATTTGCACCGTTCCATCATCTATTACTTTTTGTCACGATTAATGCACTTTCCGTAACACCCCTGCTTGTCCCCATCTTCCTGAGGAGCGGAACGTGATCCTCTCGATTTCCGGCATCGTCCTGTTCGGCACCATCGCCTTTCTCTTCTTCCGCCGGGACGGACTGAAGGTCTCCCACGCCATCGTCTGCGCCCTGCTGGGCTTCTACATCGCCGGCTCCTCGATCGCGCCGAGCATCACCGCGGGCGGCGCCAGCCTCGCCAGCCTGCTCAGCGGCATCAGGTTCTAGCCGCTCCTCCCCCCTCCCCCGTACCGGCCCGGGCGCGGATCCCACCGCCCCGGGCCCCGTCGTACCCCACCTCCGCCCCCCTCCCGTCCCACCGCCCGGGGAGTCAAGGAATGCCGCTCCACCGCCACCTCAGCAAGGGCCGCGCGATCGCCCGGACCGCCGGGGACCACGCCTCCGACATGTTCGCGCCGCTCTCCGTCATCGGCCGCGGCCTGCGCCACCACGCCGACTGGGCCAGGTCCCGCTGGCAGGACACCCCGAAGGAGCGCCGCGGCCCGACGCTGTTCCTGACCGCCGCCCTGCTGATCGGCGTCTACCTGCTGCCGCACGGACTGCTGTTCGCCCTGATCGCCCTGATGGCCAGCGCCGCCTGGTCCGGCCGGGCCCCCCGGGCGGCGGCCGCGCCACCCGCCCCGGACGTCGCCGACGTCAAGCTCGGCGCCCTCTACGCGGCGCTCACCCCGTACCTGTGCGGCCCCGAGGACGCCAACCCGCTGTACCGCTTCGAGGGCAGCTACCGGAGCGCCTTCAGCGCCTGGGAGTTCGACGGCGAGGGCCGGCTGTCGCAGCTGGAGCTGAGCTACCCCGCCTACTTCACCGACACCGAGCCGGCCGCCCGGGCCCGGATCGAGCAGGTGGTGCAGGGCAAGGCCGGCCGGGCCCGCGAGTACCGCTTCGACTGGGACGAGGAGTCCAACCGGCTGCGGGTCACCGCGCTCGCCCCGCTGCCCACCGACATCGCCGCCCAGCGCTTCGTCGCCGCCCCCGGCGAGATCGTGCTGGGCTTCACCGACGAGGACGGCACCGCCCGGACCATCCCGGTCACCCGGGGCGGCACGACCGTCCAGCAGCCGCCGGTGGTCTGGCGCACCGGCCCGCGCTCCGCCGAGCCGCACCTGCTGGCGCTCGGCGTCACCGGCTACGGCACCTCCAGCCTGCTGCGCTCGATCGCGCTCCAGGCCCTCCCGTACGGCGACCTGGTGGTGGTCGACGGCGCGGGCACCGGGGAGCACGCCTGCCTGGTGAACCGGCCCGGCGTGCACACGGTGGAGACCAGCCTGCACGGCGCGCTGGCCGCCCTGGAGTGGGCCGTCGGCGAGACCGAGCGCCGGCTCGCCGCGCTCAACGCCGCCCGGCACGCCGGCACCGCCCCGCCCGAGGACGTCACCCGGCCGCTGTGGCTGCTGCTGGACCACCCGACCGAGCTGAGCGAGCTCGCCCGGGCCGAGGGCCGCCCCGACCCGCAGGACCTGCTGGAGCTCCCGCTGCGGCACGGCCGGGCCGCCCGGGTCACCGTGGTGATCGCCGACGACCTGGCGGCCGGGGACCGGATCACCGCCACCGTCCGCGCCACCACCCGGGCCCGCGTGGTGCTCGGCCCGGCCGGGCCCGACGAGGGGCACGACGCGCTCGGCGCGCCGCTGGACCTCGCACCCGCCGCGCACGCCCCGGCCGGGCGCGGCTACGCCCGGATCGGCAACGGCGCCCCGGTCCGGCTCCAGGTGCCCGCCACCGTCGACCCGCTGGACGACGAGGCCCCGGCCGCGCTGCGGGACGCGGTGATCGCCCTGCTCCCGCACCGGGACACCCGCACCGAGGCGGCCGCCGCCGAGGTGCCGCCCCGCCCGGAGCACCCGCCGGTGGTCCCCGCGGCCGATCCGGCCGCACCGGCCCACCCGGTCGACCTGGTCAAGGGCGAGCCGATGATCCGCCCGCGACCGATCTCCTGACGGCCGGGCCGGGCCGCCTCCCGGGCCGCTCCGCGGGCGCGCGACCGGGGTCGGCGCCCGGCCCGGAATCCCCTCCCGGTACGCTCGTCACAGAAAGTCCGCACGATCACCAGATGTGAAATAGGTGACACCTGGGGTGATATCACCGGCCAGATGTGACAAATCGGGCGCAGGTGGGTACAAACAGGGGCGGCACTACAGACGACGCATGTCCCGGGACGGGAATCTTCGTCGGAAGCCGAGCGTTGACCGAACGACGAAGAACAGCGACCACTAGTCCTGTGGGCCATAAGCCCGGGAGGCACGATTCATGAGCGAGCGAGCTCTCCGCGGCACGCGACTCGGGGCCACTAGCTACGAGACCGACCGTGGTATCGATCTGGCTCCCCGCCAGACCGTCGAGTACGCATGTCAGAACGGACACCGTTTCGAGGTTCCTTTCTCGGTCGAGGCGGAGATCCCCGCGACCTGGGAATGCCGCTTCTGTGGCCAGGAGGCGGCACTTCTCGACGGCGACGAGCCGGAGGAGAAGAAGATCAAGCCGACGCGCACCCATTGGGACATGCTGATGGAGCGCCGGACGCGCGAGGAGCTGGAGGAGGTGCTGGCCGAGCGGCTGGCCGTGCTCCGCTCCGGTGGGATGAACCTCGCGGTGCACCCGCGGGACACCCGTAAGAGCGCCTGACACCTCGCTCCCGCCCCGAGCGGGAGGACGCGAAAAGGGACCCTGGTCACCAGGGTCCCTTTCGCGTTGCCGGGGACGTGACTGCCGGAGGGCGTGGTCGTGGTCGGAAGCCGGGCCTGCCCGGGACGCCGAGCCGCCCGGGGCGCAGGCGCCCCGGGCGGCCGGTGGAACGGGTCGGGTGGAACGGGTCGGATCAGCCGGCGATCGGCGGGCGGTAGGTGGTATCCGGCCCCTGCGGGCCGCGCGGGCCGGACTCCGGGTCCACGACCTCGCCCTGGATCACCTTGCCGTCCGGGCGGTGGATGCGCAGCTGCTCCTGGAGCCGCATCGCGTCCGCGAACGGGTCGGCGCCGGCGACGGAGGCGCTGCGCAGCGCCTTGTCCGCGATCCGGCGCCCGACCGCCCGCCACAGCGCCCGGGTGGGCGGGAAGAGCAGGGTCAGGGCCGCCAGGTCCGACAGGAAGCCGGGGACGATCAGCAGCAGGCCGGCCAGCACCGTCATGCTGGTGCCGGTCTGCGGCTGCTCGGACTGCGGGTTCCTGCTCTGCTCGATCGCCGCCGACAGCGCCTTCAGCCCGGCCCGCTTGATCAGCGAACCGCCGATCAGGGCGCCGGCGACGAGCAGCAGCACGACGGTGAAACCGCCCAGCCACGAGCCGACCTGGACCAGCAGCCAGATCTCCAGCACCAGCCAGGCGGTGACCAGCAGCGGCAGCACACGGCGGAGCCTGCTGCGCGGGGCCGGACGGGTCGGGGTAGCTTGCTGGGTCACGGTACGAATCCACTCCAGGCGGTGCTCTGCGCGCCGCACGGGAGGTCCGGGCCGGCTACGGCACCACCTGGTCCAACGATTCCGGCCCGGCCGGTGTTCCGGCCTGCGGCTTCCTGCGGCGGCCGGCCAGCACGGCCGCGCCGCAGGCCAGC
>NZ_JBEXJK010000317.1:0-9615 GCF_040609095.1 Kitasatospora sp. NPDC004799 | reverse complement strand
CGGCGGTTTGGTGGGGGTTGGTGTTTTCCGTTCTGGGTGGTCAGTGGGCGGGGATGGGGCGGGGGTTGTCCCGGGAGTTCCCGGTGTTCGCCCGGGTGCTGGACGAGGTGTGCGGGCTGCTGGGCCTGCCGGTGGAGGTGCTGTTCGAGGACGCGGACGAGGTGCTGGGGGAGACGGAGTTCACGCAGGGCGCGGTGTTCGCGCTGGAGGTGGCGCTGTTCCGGCTGGTGGAGTGGCTGGGGGTGCGGCCGGACTTCGTGGTCGGGCATTCCGTGGGCGAGGTGGCGGCGGCTCATGTGGCGGGGGTTCTGACGCTGGCGGACGCGTGTGCGCTGGTGGGGGCACGGGGCCGGCTGATGCAGCGGTTGCCCGGTGGCGGGGCGATGGTGTCGCTCCAGGCGTCGCTGGAGGAGGTGACGGGGTCGCTGGTGCCGGGTGCCGAGGTGGCGGCCGTCAACGGCGCTGACGCGGTGGTGGTGTCGGGGGACGAGGCCGCGGTGCTGGCGGTCGGTGAGGTGTGGCGCGGCCGCGGTCGGCAGGTGAAGCGGCTGGCGGTCAGCCACGCGTTCCATTCGGCGCGGATGGATCCGGTGCTGGAGGAGTTGGGCCGGGTGGCGGCGGGGTTGTCGTTCGCCGAGCCGGTGATCCCGGTGGTCTCCACGGTGACGGGAAAGCCGGTGGACCTGGGGGAGCCCGGGTACTGGGTGCGCCAGGTGCGGGAGCCGGTCCGGTTCGCCGACGCGCTGCAGTGGCTGACGGACCAGGGCGTGACGGGGTTCCTGGAGGTGGGCCCGCACCCGCTGCTGGTGGCGAACGGGTTGATGCGCCGTGGCGGTGACACTCCGGACCGGCTGTTCGCCGGGCTGGGCCGGCTGTGGGCGGACGGCGCCGCGCGCTGGACACCACCCGCGGCCACATCGTCGGGCGAGTCGGACGTGCGCGTGCCCTCGTACCCGTTCCAGCGCCAGCGTTACTGGCTCCACCCCACCACCCCGGCACCGACCGGTGACGGCCGGATCGACCACCCGCTGCTGCGGGACGCCATGGAACTCCCCGACGACAACGGCGTGGTGCTGACGGGACAACTCGCCACCGCCGCGCAGCCGTGGCTCACCGAGCACGTCATCTCGGGCTCGCCCCTGCTGCCCGCCGCGGCGTTCGTGGACCTGGCGCTCCGGGCCGGCGAACACGTCGGCTGCCCGGCGGTCGAGGACCTGACGCTGGAGACACCGCTGGTGGTCGCGGACGGCCTGCAGGTGTCCGTCACCGTCGGCCCCGACCGGGCGGGCCGGCGCAGCATCGCGGTCCACTCGCGCGCGGACGGCGAGTGGGTGCGGCACGCCACCGGGACCCTGGGCGCGATACCCGCCGTACCCGCCGTACCCGTCGCACCCCGGGAACCCTGGGCAGAGCAGTGGCCGCCGCAGGCCGAAGCCGTCGACCTCGACGCCTTCTACGACACCCTGGCCGACGCCGGATTCGCCTACGGCACGGCCTTCCGAGGCCTGCGCGCGGCCTGGCGCGACGGCGACACCCTCTACGCGGAGGTGGCCGTACCCTCCGGCGACACCCGGTTCGCCCTGCACCCCGCCCTGCTCGACGCCGCGATCCAGATCGTGACCGTCGCCGACGACCGGGCGAAGCTGCCGTTCTCCTTCGCCGGGATCTCCTGGTGGAGCGGCGCCGAGCACGCCAGGGTCCGGCTGACCGTGACCGGCCGGGACACCTGCGCGATCGCCCTGGCCGACCAGGAGGGCGCGCCGGTCGCCGAGATCGCCTCGTTGACCCTGCGCCGGCCGGCCGGGGCCACCACGCAGGACGTGCCGTACCAGGTGGCGTGGCCGGTCCTGGAAGCGCCGACCAGCGAACCGGACGTCCCGGTCCACCACGCCACCTCGCCCGTCGAGACCCTGCGGGTGATCCAGGACTTCCTCACCACGGACACCCCGCGGCTGGTGGTCGCCACGCGCAACGCCGTGCCGGTCCGGCCGGGCGAGGACGTCGACCCGCAGGCCGCCGCCGTCTGGGGCCTGGTCCGGTCGGCCGCCGCCGAGCACCCCGGCCGGTTCGTGCTGGTCGACGGTGACGACGGCGACCGGGTCCGGCTGGCCGGCGACGAACCCCAGCTCGCGATCCGCGCCGGCGCCGTCCACGTCCCCCGCCTCGAACGGGTGCGGACCGAGCCGCTGCCCTCGCCGCTCGGCCCCGAGGGCACGGTGCTCGTCACCGGCGGCACCGGCACCCTGGGCGGCACGATCGCCCGCCACCTCGTCGTCCGGCACGGCGTGCGGCACCTGCTGCTGGTCAGCCGGAGCGGCCCGGACGCCCCCGGCGCGGCCGCGCTGGCCGCCGACCTGGCCGCGCTGGGCGCGACCGCCGACCTCGTGGCGTGCGACGTGTCCGACCGCGCGGCGGTGGCGCGGCTGCTCGCCGAACACCCGGTCAGCTCGGTGGTCCACGCCGCGGGCACGCTGGCCGACACCGTCGTGGCCTCCCTCACCCCGCAGCAGTTCGCGCGGGTGTGGGAGCCGAAGGCCCTCGCGGCGCGGCACCTCCACGAACTGACCTCGGACCTGGAGGCGTTCGTGCTGTTCTCGTCGGCGGCCGGGGTGCTGGGCGGCGCGGGCCAGGCGAACTACGCGGCGGCGAACGCGTACCTGGACGGCCTCGCCGCACACCGGCACGCCCAGGGACAGCCGGCCGTGTCGCTCGCCTGGGGCTACTGGGCGGAGGCCAGCGGCATGACCGGGGGGCTGACCGCCACCGACCGGCACCGCCTGGCCAGGGCCGGCGTACGGCCGCTGCCGACGACGGACGCGCTGGCCCTGTTCGACGCCGCGCTGACCGCGGGCACCCCGACCCTCGCCCCCGTCAGGTTCGACCTGCCGGCGCTGCGCCGGGCCGGCGACCCGCCCGCCCTGCTGCGGGAGCTGGTACGGCCCCGGCGCCGGCAGGCCGCCGACCGCGTGTGGACGCAGGCCGAGGTGCTGCGACTCGTCGTGGGCCAGGCCGCCCTCGTCCTGGGGCACTCGTCACCGGAGGCGGTCGCACCCGACCAGGCGTTCACCGACCTCGGGTTCGACTCGCTCACCGCCGTGGAACTGCGCAACCAGCTCGACGCGGACACCGGCCTGCGCCTGCCCGCCACGCTCGTCTTCGACCACCCGACACCGGCCCGACTCGCCGCCTTCGTGCACACCCGGTTGCACGGCACCGAACCCGACCCCCTGCTCGCCGGCCTCGACCGGCTCAAGTCCACGCTGGACGCGGCAGCCGCCGACGCCGACTACGAGACCGTCGCGGCCCGCCTCGAAGCACTGCTCGCGGCCTGGACCGCCAGGCGCACCGGCTCCGCGGCCGATGTCGACGAGGCCAGCGACGACGAACTGTTCAGTCTTCTGGACGATGCGCACCGCAGGACCGAGGTCATCCGCTCGGGCGAGTCCCGCAACGCTGAGGAGTAGCGATGTCCGACGAAGAGAAGCTCCGCACGTACCTCAAGCGCGCCACGGCCGACCTGGGAGTGCTCAGCAGGCGCCTCGCCGACCTGGAGGAGGCGGCGCGCGAGCCGATCGCGATCATCGGCATGGGCTGCCGCTACCCGGGCGGGGTGGAGTCCCCGGACGGCCTGTGGCGGCTCGTCTCGGACGGTGCCGACGCGATCACCGAGTTCCCGCCGGACCGTGGTTGGGACGTCGTCCACGACCCCGACCCGGACCGGCCGGGCACGACCTACAGCCGGTCGGGCGGCTTCCTCGCCGACGGCGCCGGCTTCGACGCCGGGTTCTTCGGCATCTCGCCGCGCGAGGCACTGGCGATGGACCCGCAGCAGCGGGTGCTGCTGGAGACGGCCTGGGAGACCTTCGAGTCCGCCGGCATCGACCCGACCACGCTCGGCGGCAGCCGCACGGCCGTGTTCACCGGCCTGTGGTCCTCCGGCTACGGCAACCAGCCGCCGCCGGACCTCGAAGGCTTCCTCGCCACCGGAACGGCCACCAGCGCCACGTCCGGGCGGGTGTCGTACCTGCTGGGGCTGGAGGGTCCGGCGGTGTCGGTGGACACCGCCTGCTCGTCCTCGCTGGTGGCGATCCACCTGGCGGCGCAGGCCTTGCGCTCGGGGGAGTGCTCGCTCGCCCTGGCGGGCGGGGTGACGGTGATGGCGACGCCGGCGGGGTTCGTCGAGTTCTCGCGGCAGCGGGGGCTCGCGGCCGACGGGCGGGTGAAGGCGTTCGCCGAGGCGGCCGACGGCACCAGCTGGGGCGAGGGCGCCGGTCTGCTGCTGCTGGAGCGGTTGTCGGACGCCCGCCGGAACGGTCACCGGGTGCTGGCCGTCGTCCGGGGCTCGGCGGTGAACCAGGACGGGGCGTCCAACGGGCTCGCGGCGCCGAACGGTCCGTCGCAGGAGCGGGTGATCCGTCAGGCCCTCGCCAGTGCCGGGTTGGCGGCGTCCGAGGTGGACGCGGCGGAGGCCCATGGCACCGGCACGACGCTCGGCGACCCCATCGAGGCGCAGGCCCTCTTGGCGACCTACGGCCAGGGGCGGGACGAGCCGCTGTGGCTGGGGTCGGTGAAGTCCAACATCGGGCACACCCAGGCCGCCGCAGGGGTGGCGGGTGTGATCAAGATGATCATGGCGATGCGGCACGGGCAACTGCCGCGGACCCTCCACGTGGACGCGCCGACCTCGCACGTCGACTGGTCGGCGGGCCGGGTCTCCCTGCTCACCGAGGCCCGGCCGTGGCCGGAGACAGGGCGTCCCCGCCGTGCCGCCGTGTCGGCGTTCGGCATCAGCGGCACCAACGCGCACGTGGTGATCGAGGCGGCCGCCGAGGAGCCGGCCGGGGTTCCGGCGGGGTCCGCGGGCGGGGTGGTGCCGTGGGTGCTGTCGGCCAAGTCGGAGGCGGCGCTGCGGGAGCAGGCACGTCGGCTGGCGGCGTTCCTGGCCGGGCAGCCGGAGGTCGACGCGCTCGCCGTGGGCCGGGCGTTGGCGGGGCGGTCGCGGTTCGACCACCGTGCGGTGCTGAGCGGTGTGGAGGCGTTGGAGGCCCTGGCGGAGGGCCGGTCGGCGCCGGGTCTGGTCACCGGGACCGTCCGCCCGGTGGGTCGGTCGGTGTTCGTGTTCCCGGGGCAGGGTGCCCAATGGGTGGGCATGGGCGCGGAGTTGTACGGGTCGGAGCCGGTGTTCCGGGAGGCGGTCGACGCGTGCGATGCGGCGCTGGCGCCGTACACCGACTGGTCGTTGGTGGAGCTGCTGACCGGCGGCGGGTCGCTCGACCGCGTGGACGTGGTGCAGCCCGCGCTGTTCGCGGTGATGGTGGCGCTGGCGGAGCTGTGGCGGGCGCACGGTGTGGAGCCCGATGCGGTGGTCGGGCATTCGCAGGGCGAGATCGCGGCCGCGTACGTGGCAGGGGCGTTGTCCCTGGAGGACGCCGCCAAGGTGGTCGCCCTGCGGAGCAAGGCCCTGGTCGCGCTGGCGGGTCAGGGCGGCATGGTCTCCCTGGGCCTCGGGCACGAGCAGGCCGCCGGGTTCGTGGCCCGCTGGGACGGCCGGCTGACCGTGGCGGTGGTCAACTCGGCGGACACCGTGGTGGTTTCGGGCGATCTGGACGCGCTGGACGAACTGCTGGCCGCCTGCGAGGCCGACGGCGTCCGCGCCCGTCGCCTGCCCGTCGACTACGCCGCCCACTCGGCGCAGGTCGAGGCGATCCGCGAGCACCTGCTGACCGACCTCGTCGGGATCGCGCCGAGGACCGCGGACGTCCCCTTCTACTCCACGGTGACCGGCGAGGAGCTCGACACCGCCGCCCTCGACGCCGACTACTGGTACCGCAACCTCCGCGAACCCGTGCTCTTCGACCGGGCCACCCGTGCGCTGCTCGACCACGGCCACACCGTTGTCGTCGAGGTCAGCCCACACCCCGTCCTGGTCGCCGCCGTCGAGGAGACCGGTCACCACCACGGCTCCGACCTCCTCGTCACCGGCACGCTCCGGCGCGACCAGGACGACTTCCGCACGTCGCTCGGTCGCCTGCACGTCCACGGCGTCCCGGTCGACTGGCGGTTCCCGGACGGCGCCGAGCCCGTCGGCCTGCCGACGTACGCCTTCCAGCGCCGGCCGTACTGGCTGCGGCCCGTCCCGACGGCGTCGGGCGACCACCCGCTGCTCAGCACGTTCGTGGAGCTGCCCGACGGCGCGGTGCTCAGCGGACGGATCTCGCTCGCCACCCACCCGTGGCTGGCCGACCACGCCGTGCGGGGCGCCGTCCTCCTGCCCGGCACCGCGTTCGCGGAGATGGCGGCCCACGCGGCCGGCCGGCTCGGCCGCGCGGTCGAGGAGCTGGTGCTCGAAACGGCGCTCGTCCTCGACGACGCCCCGGTGCACCTCCAGCTCGTCGTGGGCCCCGAGGACGACGGCCGCCACCCGCTCACGGTGTACTCGCGGGACGGCGACGCGTGGGTGCGGCACGCCACCGGGACCCTGGGCGAGGAGCCGGTGCTGAGCGCCTGGGACTGGCCGTCGGCCGGTGAGCCCCTCGACGTCGACGGGCTCTACGACTCGCTGTCCGCGCTCGGCTACGAGTACGGGCCGGCGTTCCAGGGCGTCACGGCGGCCCGGCGGGTCGGCGACACCGTCTACGCCGAGGTGGAGCTTCCCGCCGAGGGCCTGTTCGCCCTGCACCCCGCGCTGCTCGACGCCGCCCTGCACCCCATGGCGTTCCTCACCGACCGCACCGGCCTGCCGTTCGCGTTCACCGGAGTGGCGATCCGGCCCGCGGGCAGCCGGAGGCTGCGCGTACGCCTGTCCGCCACCGGGCCGGACACGTACACGGTGGCCGTGGCCGATCCGGACGGCACCCCGGTCGCGGTCGTCACCTCGCTGACCGTCCGGGACGCCACCGCCGTCCCGGACAGCCTGTACGCACTCGACTGGGTCCCCGTCGAACCGGCGTCGCCGGGCGGCGACCCCGCGGACCTGGTCGTCTACGAGGTGCCCGGGCCGGAGCCCGAGGCGGACCCCGTCGAGGCGGCGTACGCGAGCGCGCGGAGCGTCCTCGCCGTGATCCGGGACCACCTGGCGGGCGAGCGGACGCGGCTGGCGGTCGTCACCCGCAACGCCGTCGCCGCCGCGCCCGGTGACGTGGTCGGCCTCCACCACGCGATGGTCTGGGGCCTGGTCCGCGGCGCGCGGACCGAGCACCCCGACCGGTTCGTCCTGGTCGACGCCGACCCGACCTGGGACCCGGCACTGATCGCCGGCACCGACGAGCCGGAACTGGCGGTACGCCAAGGGGCGTTGCGCGTCCCCCGCCTGGTCCGCGTCGGCGCGAGCCTCACCCCGCCGGACGGGCCGTGGCGGCTGGAGGACACGGGCACCGGCAGCATCGAGGACCTGGCGCTGGTGCCCCGCCCGGAGCTCATGGAGCCGCTGGGGCCCGGGCAGGTCCGGATCGCCGTGCGGGCGGCCGGACTCAACTTCCGGGACGTGCTGATCGCCCTCGGCGTCTACCCCGGCGCGGCCCTGATGGGCGGCGAAGGCGCGGGCGTCGTCCTCGAAACCGGCCCGGACAGCCGGTTCCGGCCTGGCGACCGCGTCATGGGCCTGGTCCCCGGCGCCTTCGGCCCGGTCACCGTCGCCGACCAGCGGCTGCTGGTCCGGATGCCCGACGACTGGCCGTTCGCCAGGGCCGCGTCCGTGCCCGTGGTGTTCCTGACCGCCTGGTACGGCCTGCGCGACCTGGGCGGGTTGAAGGCCGGTGACCGGGTGCTGATCCACGCCGGCACCGGCGGCGTCGGCATGGCGGCGATCCAGCTGGCCCGGCGGCTCGGGGCGGAGGTGTTCGCCACCGCCGGCCCGGCCAAGTGGCACACCCTGCGCGCCCTGGGGCTGGACGAGGACCACATCGCCTCCTCGCGCACCCTGGAGTTCGAGTGGAAGTTCCCGCGCATGGACGTGGTGCTGGACTCGCTGTCCGGCGAGTTCGTCGACGCCTCCCTGCGGCTGCTCGTGCCCGGCGGCCGGTTCGTGGAGATGGGCAAGACCGACATCCGCGACGCGGCCGACCATCCCGGCATCGTCTACCGGGCGTTCGACATCGCCGACGCGGGGCCGGAGCGGCTCGGCGAGATCCTGGACGCCGTCGTGCGGGCCTTCACGGACGGCGGGTTCGCACCGCTGCCGTTGGACGTCCGCGGGGTCCGGGACGCGGTCGACGTGTTCCGGTTCATGAGCCGGGCGGCCCACATCGGGAAGATCGTCCTCACGGTTCCGGCGGAGCTGGATGCGGCCGGGACGGTGCTGATCACCGGTGGTACGGGGACGCTGGGCGGCCTTGTGGCCCGGCACCTGGTGGCCGAGCGGGGTGTGCGGCATCTGGTGCTGGTCAGCCGCCGTGGTGGCGGGGAGGCGTTGCGTGAGGAGTTGGCCGCGCTGGGCGCGGAGGTGACGGTGGCCGCGTGCGACGCGGCCGACCGGGAGGCGCTGGCGGCCGTGCTGGACGCGATCCCGGCCGAGCACCCGCTGACCGCGGTCGTCCACGCCGCCGGCGTGCTCGACGACGCCGTGGTCGAGTCCCTGACCCCCGAACGCCTGGCCGCGGTCTGGGAGCCCAAGGCGCGGGCGGCGTGGAACCTGCACGACCTCACCCGGAGACGGGACCTGACGGCCTTCGTCCTCTTCTCCTCGGCCGCCGGCACCCTCGGCAGCCCCGGACAGGCCAACTACGCCGCGGCCAACACCTTCCTCGACGCCCTCGCCGTGCACCGGCGCGCCCTCGGACTGCCGGCGACCTCGCTGGCCTGGGGCTACTGGGCCGAGGCCAGCGGCATGACCGGCCACCTGACCGGTGCCGACCAGGACCGGCTGACGCGAGCCGGGGTCGTGCCGCTGGCCACCGACCACGCCCTGTCGCTCTTCGACGCGGCCCTGGCCACGGACCGGGCCGCGCTGCTGCCGGTACGCCTCGACCTGTCCGTGCTGGCGGGCGCCCCGGCGGCCCCGACGGCCCTCAAGGGCCTCGTCTCCCGCACGGCGGCCCGGCGCCCGGCGCGGCCCGGCGCGATCGCCGACCGCCTGCGGGCACTGCCGGAGGCCGAACGGCTGCGAGCCGCACTCGACCTGGTCACCGCCGACACCGCGGCCGTACTCGGTCACCGCGAGCCGGGGGCCGTACGGGACCGGCAGCCGTTCAAGGACCTCGGCTTCGATTCCCTGACCTCCGTCGAACTGCGCAACCGGCTCAACACCGCCACCGGCCTGCGGCTGCCCGCGACCGTCACCTTCGACCACCCCACCCCGCGGCAACTCGCCGAGCACCTGCTGAGCGAGATCCTCGGTGCGGGCAAGGGCGTGGTGCCGGTGGTGCCGTCGGTGTCGGTGGGTGCCGGGGCCGATCCGGTGGTGATCGTGGGCATGGGGTGCCGGCTGCCGGGCGGGGTCGACTCCCCCGAGGAGTTGTGGCGCCTGGTGTCGGGTGGAGTGGACGCGATCGGGGGGTTCCCGGGTGATCGCGGGTGGGATGTCGAGGGGTTGTTCCATCCGGACGCTGATCATCCCGGGACGTCGTACACGCGGTCGGGCGGTTTCCTGGCGGACGCGGCGGGGTTCGATGCCGAGTT
>NZ_JBEXJK010000316.1:0-9617 GCF_040609095.1 Kitasatospora sp. NPDC004799 | reverse complement strand
ACCGAGGCCCCGCCGCCCGCCGTCGAGCCCGCGCGCCCGAGCCCCGCCCCGGTACGGCCGGCGCCCGCCCCCGTACGGCCGGCCCCGCAGGCCGACCCGGTGGCCGTCCAGCCCGCCAAGCCCGTCGCACCCCGCCCGGTCAGCCGGCCGGCCGAGGCCGTCGAGACCCAGGACGGCCCGCCCTGCCCCCGGTGCGGCACGCCCAACCTGCCCGAGCGGAAGTTCTGCCGCCGCTGCGCCGCACCGCTCACCCTCACCGCGGCCGCGCCCGAGCTGCCCTGGTGGCGCACCCGGTGGCCGTTCCGCCGCCGGGTGCGGATCGGCGGCTCGGGCAACGCGCTGCGCCGCACCATCGCGCTGCTCGCCCTCGCCGCGGTGGTCGTCGCCGGCATCCTGCTGTACCCGGCCGGCCGGGTGGTCTTCCAGGACGTGCTGGACAAGCTCCGGAGCACCGCGTCGATCACCCCCTCGGCCACCTCGGCGAGCGCCGCCGTCGAGGGCCACCCGGCCGCCCTGGCCGACGACGGCCTCAGCAACACCTACTGGGGCGCACCCGCGATCGGGGACTCCGTCACCTTCTCCTTCCGCACCCCGTTCCGGCTGGTGGACCTGATCGTCCACACCGGCGACTCGGTGGACCCGCAGCACTTCCGGCAGCAGGGGCGGCCCACCGTCCTCACCCTGGAGGTCACGGAGAAGGACGGCGAGGTCCACACCCAGCAGGTCTCGCTCAACGACCAGCCGGGCCCGCAGACCGTGCCGACCGGCATCAGCGACGTCACCCAGGTCAGGCTCACCGTCCGGGAGGCCGCCGGAACCGGCCCGGACCGCGCCATCGCGCTCTCGGAGGTGGAGTTCTTCAAACGCACCTGAGCCGTCGGCGGGCGGCCGGCGCCTCGCCGGCCGTCGCCGACCCGTGGTCGGGAACAGGGGGACCGATGGCGTACCGGATCCACTTCACGGCCGAGGACCTGGCCCGGACCCGGCCGGCCGACTCGATGCCGTTCGCCGAACTCATGGCCGCGGCACGGGCGTTGCAGGAGCGGAGCCGCGCGGCGCGGCTGGACCCGTGGCGGCGCGGCGTCCTGGGCCGGCTGCCCGACCGGGCCCGGATGGCGCTGTCGCTGGTGCCGGCGGACGGCTGGGGGCCGACCTTCCTGATGCCCGCGGTGGCCGGAAGCCCGGAGGAGCTGCTGGAGCGGGTCCGGGCGACTCCGCGCCGGATCGTCGCGGCGGAGCTGGCCGCGATCGCCGAGCACCAGCCCGTGCCGCGGTGGGCCCGCCACCTGGCGGAGGACGCGGCCCTGCGGGAGGAGCTCGGCGCGAGCGTCGGCGTCCTCTACGAGCACCTGGTCGGCCCCTACTGGTCGGGGATCACGGACTGCTACGCCGCGGACCGCGCCGTGCGGATGCGGCAGTTCCTGGGCGGGGGCGTCGAGTTGCTGCTCGCCGGCGCCGATCCCCGGTGGATGCGCTGGAAGCCGCCGGTGCTGGAGGTCCGCAGCGACGTGGACCACGACCTGCGGCTCCGGGGGCAGGGCGTCCTGCTGGTCCCCTCGGTGTTCGCCAAGCGGGTCATGGTCAGCGACGACACCCACGGCCTGCCCCGGCCGGTGATCACCTACCCCGTGGACGACGGCACCCTGGCGGAACGGCCGGCCCTGTTCGGCCCCGACCGGGCCGCGCCGGGGCCGGGGACCGGGCCGTCCGCCCTGTCCGCTCTGCTCGGACGCACCCGGGCCGCCGTCCTGCGGGCGGTCGTCCGGCACCCCGGCTGCTCGACGAAGGAACTGGCCGCCCTCGCCGGGATCACCCCCTCCAGCGCCAGCGAGCACGCCACCGTGCTGCGCGAGTCCTCGCTGATCAGCACCTCCCGGTACCGCAACACCGCCCTCCACAGCCCGACCGCGCTCGGCGCCGGCCTGCTCGGCGACGAGCCCGATTCGCCCGGCTCCGGCCGGAGTCGAGCGGTGCGGCCGTGATTCGGTCCAGGCCGAATCACGTCGAGCGGCGGTGCGGCGGCCCCGGAGACTGAGGGCACCGGGCGCCGAACCCGCCCGGGTCACGACGTCACCTCAGGAGGTCCCCATGCGCTTCGCCCGCAAGGCCGGCATCGCCCTCGCGATCGGCTTCGCCGCCGTCACCACGCTCCTCGCCCCCGCGGCGAACGCGATGGTCGAGCCGGCGCCCGCCGACTGCCCCAAGTACTACTTCTGCGGTTACGCGGACAGCAACTTCCACGACCTCGCGTTCAAGTTCAAGGACTGCTACCTGCAGGAGATCCCCGACGGCCTGAACAGCGGCGGGTCCTGGTACAACAACCAGTCCGCCGGCACCCGGGCGAAGATGTACGGCAAGTCGAAGAACCTGATCTACACCACGCCCGGCGCCCCCTCCAGCGACCGCTACGGCGACTGGGGCCCGGTCTGGTACATCGACGCCTGCTGATCCTCGTCGCGTCGGGCCGGGTGCGGCGTACGCACCCGGCCCGTCCTGAGGCGGGCCTCAGTCCTCGGCGGGGCGGATCGCGCAGGCCAGGACGCCCGGGATCCGGGCCAGTTCGACGGTGAGGGCGGAGAGGTCCCCGCGGCCGTGCAGGGTGATGGACACCTCCGCGACCCGCTCGTCGTCGGCACCGCCGCCCTCGTCCGGCGGCGCGGCCCGGTCGACGGTCGCCAGCTCGGCGACCGAGAACCCCTCGGCGGTGATCCGGGCGAGCAGCAGGCGGAGCAGGCCGCGGCCCTCGGTGTAGGTGACGTGGCAGCTGACCGGGCGGGTGCCGAGCCTCGGCAGCCGGTGGGTGAGGGGCCGCAGCACGTAGCCGACGAAGAAGTAGGCGGCGGTGGCCGCGGTGGCGAGCAGCGGCAGTCCGGCGGCGGCCGCGGTGCCGATCGCGGCGGTCAGCCAGACCGTGGCGGCCGTGGTCAGCCCCCGGATCGAGCCGCGCTGGACGAATATCACGCCGGCGCCGATGAAGCCCAGGCCGGAGACGATCTGGGCGGCCATCCGGGACGGGTCCACGGTGACCACGCCGTTCTCGACCACGTCGCTGAAGCCGTACTTGCTCACCAGGGTGAAGAGCGCCGCTCCGAGGCCGACGACCGTGTACGTGCGCAGCCCGGCGGCTTTCTGTCTGATCTCGCGTTCCAGGCCGATCGCGCTGGCCAGGACCAGCGCGATGGCGAAGTCGGTGAAGTGCAACCACCCTTGGCCGAAAGGATCGTTGACCGCGTTCAGCGTCCTCAACTCCTCCTGCCGTCGCATCGTCCCGCCCGCCGGGGAGGCCGGGCACCGGGGGGGCCGGGCACCGGGGGGGCCGGGCACCGGGCCCGGTTCGGCGCAGCGGATGCCATTGAGCGTACGGCTTATCGGACGATCGGACCGGCGCTCGAACGGGCCGACTTGACGGTCGAGGGGTGGAGCGGAGGCGAACCGACGGCGCGTCGGAACGGCGGCTCCGCCCGGTGCGCGCCCGTCGCCCCGGCCCGGGCCCCGGGCCGGGGGGCTCACGCCGGGGCGACGGGCGCCGGGGGAACGGCCCGCAGCCGGTAGGCGTCCCCGTCGGCGCGGACCAGCCCGGCGGTGGGCGGGGCGAAGTGGGTGCCGAGCAGCAGGGTGTCCGTGCCGGCGAGCGAGGCGAGCAGCGCGCGGCGGGTGGCCTCGGACCGCCGCGGGTCGATGTCGACGCAGGCGCCGAGGGCGGGGCGGGCGAGCTGCACCGGGTGGTGGACGCAGTCGCCGGTGATCAGCGCCGTCCGGTCCCGGCCGGTCAGTTCGACGGCGACGTGCCCCGGGGTGTGGCCGGGGGTGGGGAGCAGGCGCAGGCCGGGGAGGAGCCGCAGGCCCTCGGCCGGGACGTCGACCAGGTCCAGCAGCCCGGCCCGTTCGACCGGGAGCACCGAGTCTTGGAACATCCGCTCGCGCGCCTCGTCCATGGCGTACCCGGCCCAGAACTCGCGTTCGGCGCGGGCGGTGACGTACCGCGCGCCGGGGAAGGTGGGCACCCACGCGCCGTCCACCGCCCGGGTGTTCCAGCCGACGTGGTCGGCGTGCAGGTGGGTGAGGACCACCAGGTCGACGGCGTCCGGCGGGAATCCGGCGCCGGTGAGGCGCTGGAGGTAGTCGGTGCGCAGGTCGTGCCAGGCCGGGTTGGCCCGTTGCTTGCCGTTGCCGATGCCGGTGTCGACGAGCACGCGCAGCCCGTCCAGGACGACGGCGAAACTGTGGCTGTCCAGGCGCAGCACGCCGTCGGTGTCGGCGAAGGCGGGCCGCAGCCAGTCGTGGCCGGCCACCACCTCGGGGGTGGCGTCGGGCAGCAGCCACGGCCCGGTCGCGGGCGGCAGCGGGACCTCGTCGATGCGGTGGACGGTGAGGTCGCCGACCGTCCAGGAGGGGGTGGGGGTGCCGGGCACGGGGCGCTCCTTCGTCGTAAAAGCCATTCGTTTGCGTTAGCGCGACCGTAGAACCTACAGTCGCGTTAACGCAAACCCTTGGCTTTAAGTGGAGGTCGCGCTTCCGAGCCGCCCCCGCCGTGCCGCCCACGACCAGGAGCGCACCCGTGTCCTTCGCCGAACTCACCCCGCCCGAGGCGGCCCGCTGGGCCGCCCGGGCCGGACTCGACCTGCCCGCCGAGCGCCACGCCGCGGTCGCGGCCACCGCCGAGCACATCCGCTCCGTCGTCGCGGTCCTGCGCGAGCTGGACTTCGGGGACACCCCGCCCGGCGCCGCCTACCGCGCGGGAGGGGAGAACCCCGATGCGGCCGTATGAGCTGACCCTCGCCGCCGCCGCGACGGAGATCCGGGACCGGCGGCTGTCCCCCGTGGAGCTGGTCGACTCCGTCCTCGGCCGCATCGACCGGGTGGAGCCGCACCTCGGCGCGTACGTCACCGTCGCCGCCGAGCAGGCCCGCGAGGCGGCGCGCGCGGCCGAGCGGGAGATCGCCCGGGGCCGGTACCGGGGGCCGCTGCACGGCGTCCCGGTCGGGCTCAAGGACCTGATCGACGTCGCCGGAACGCCGACCACCGCCAGCTCCCGGGTCCGGGACGGCCACCGGGCGGCCGCCGACAGCACCGTCGCCGCCCGGCTGCGCGCCGCCGGGGCCGTCCTGGTCGGCAAGACCCACACCCACGAGTTCGCCTACGGCCTGACCACCCCGCAGACCGGCAACGCCTGGGACGGTGGCCGGGTCGCCGGCGGCTCCAGCGGCGGCTCCGCCGTCGCCGTGGCCGCCGGGGCGGCGACCTTCGCCCTGGGCACCGACACCGGCGGGTCGATCCGGGTGCCCGCCGCGCTGAACGGGGTCGTCGGCCTCAAGCCCACCTACGGGCTGGTGCCCCGGCACGGCGTCACCGCGCTGTCCTGGTCGCTCGACCACGTCGGCCCGATCACCCGCAGCGTCGAGGACGCGGCCCTGGTCCTGGCCGCCCTCGCCGGGCACGACCCGCGCGACCCGGCCTCGGTGGCCGCCCCCGCCGTCGACTACCGGCCCGAGCGGGAGCCGGACCTGACGGGCGTGCGGGTCGGCGTGCCGGGCAACCACTACGTGGACCACGTCGACCCCCAGGTGGCGGCCGCCGTCCACGGCGCCGTCGAGCAGTTGGAGGCGCTCGGCGCCCGGCCCGTCGAGGTGGAGATCCCGATGGCCCGCTACCTCCTGCCCACGCTCTGGGGGCTGGTGGCGCCGGAGGCCACCGCCTACCACGCGCGCACCCTGCGCACCGTCCCGGAGCTGTACCAGGCGGACGTCCGGGTCCTGCTGGAGGCCGGCGAGCTGATCGGCGCGGTCGACTACCTGCGCGCCCAGCGCGCCCGGACGCTGATCCGGGAGGCGTGGGCGCGGCTCCTGGCGGAGGTCGACGTGATCGCCGCCCCGACGGTGCCGACCACGGCGGTCCGGGCCGGGCAGGAGGCGGTCGACTGGCCGGACGGCACGCGGGAGAGCGTCTCGGACGCCTACGTGCGGCTCTGCGCCCCGGCCAACGTGACCGGCCTGCCCGCCCTCTCCGTCCCGGCGGGGCAGGACGCGGCGGGGCTGCCGATCGGCCTGCAGTTGCTCGGGCGGCCGTTCGACGAGCGGACCCTGCTGCGGGTGGGGCACGCGTTCGAGCGGACGCAGCCCGCGCGGGCGCTCGCGCCGGTGCTCCGAGCGCGGGGGCTCCGAGCGCGGGGGCTCTGAGCGCGGGGGCTCCGAGCGCGGGGGCTCCGAGCGCGGGGGCTCGACGGTCCCCGGGTGGCTCGACGGCGCCCGACTTAACGCAAAGGCGAGGCTTTAAGATGACGGTATGAGTCCTCGGCAGATGGTCCGCCCGGGCGGGCGCAGCGCCCGGGTCCAGGAGGCGGTGCACGCCGCGGTGCGCGAGCTGCTCGCGGAGGTGGGCCGCGAGGCGCTCACCGTGCCGCTGGTCGCCCAGCGGGCCGGGGTCACCCCGTCCACGGTCTACCGCCGCTGGGGCGACCTGGCCGAGCTGCTGTCCGACGTCGCGGTGGAGCGGCTGCGCCCCGACACCGAACCGGAGGACCGCGGCGGCCTGCGCGCCGACCTCACCGCCTGGGCCGAACAGTTCCTCGACGAGATGGGCTCCCCCTCCGGCCGCGCCTACGTCCGCGACGCCCTGCTCGGCGACCTGGACGGCGGCAACGCCGGCCGGTGCTCGGCCTACGCCGCCGACCAGCTCGCCCTCGTCCTCGCCCGCGCCCGGGCCCGCGGCGAGGACGCCCCCGAGGTCGAGACCGCCATGGACCGGCTCGTCGCCCCCCTGATGTACCGCATCCTCTTCCGCCCCGCCGGCCTGGACACCGCCTACGCCCACCACCTGGTCACCACCCTCCTCGCCACCCCCGCCCGACCCGTCGGCACGGCGTGAGTAGGCTCGGGGCGTGGACGACCGGATACCGAGGATCGTGGCGGAGCTGCCGGGCCTGAAGAGCTTCGAGGGCGTGTGGGCGCTGGCCGGCGAACGGGTCGCGCAGGGGGACGCCGCCTTCGTCGCGGACCTCGGCATCGCCCTCGCCAGGAGGTACGGAACCCGGGGCCGGGCGTGGCAGTTCAGTGGTGTCCTCGACCGGCTGCTCCGGCTGTTGGCCGGCACCGCCGGCGCCGAGAACGCCGCCCAGGCGCTGCGGCTGGTCGCCACGGCCGAGGTCACGAGCAGGGAACTGGACCGCTCCACGGCCTCGCTGCTGGCCTCCGGCCAGGAGCCGGCGGACCTGGCCGCGGCGTTCACCGGCCGCGCCTCGGAGGAGCTCCGGGCCTGCCTGGTCCACGAGTTGGTGCTCCGGGGCGTGGCCGTCGCGGAGCTGCCGCGGATCTCGGCCTGGGCGACGTCGCCGCACTGGCGCCACCACCCCCTGGGCTGGCTCCCGCTGACGGCGTCCGCCATGGAGGCGCGCGCCGATCTGCCGAGCTACGGTCCCGTCGTCAGCAGCCACGCGATGCCGTTCGGAGTGCTGGAGGGCCACCGCGCCGCGGTGGTCGCCGGCGCACGCGTCCCGTCGGCGCGGGAGGCAACCACCCCGGCCGCCGACGCGGCGATGGCCACGGCCGTGGCGGGCTGGCTGGAGGAGTCCAACGGACGGGTCGAGGCGCGGGTCTTCGACTTCGGCGAACCGCTGGCCGCCGAAGCGGTCCCGAACGCGCTCCTCGCGCTGGGGCTGGACTGCCTGGGCGGCGTGGGGCGTTCGTGGTCGGTCGACGCCGGTCCGCCGGCCCTGGCGTGGCGCGTGCTCTTCGCCGCGGCGTCGACGGGAGGGGCGTACTTCCGCGGTGTCCACGGCGCCTACGGGCGTCTGGCGGCCTGGCGGTCCATGGCCGCGCTGGCCGGGTGCCCGGAGGGCGCCACCGCCGTCGAGGTCGAGGCGCGGGTGCGGGACTGCACCTGGTACGGCTTCGACGCCGGCACGACGTGGTTCGAGCAGGTCGCCTGGGACTTCGGCCTGGCCGCCCTCGCCCCGGACCGCCGCCGCCTGGCCGTGCTGGCCGCGACCGACACCGACTGACGGGGGCCGGGCGGGCCACCGTTCTGCCCCGGCCCCCGACGGTGCGGGAGTCGAGGGGGCGTCAGCGGCCGTCCATCAGGCGGTACATGCCGACGGAGTCGTGGGTGGCGGTGTCCGCGAAGCCGAACTTCTCGTAGAGGAAGCGCGCGGGGCCGTCGGCGATCAGCGAGACGTACGCGGTGGCGGGGGCCCGGCGCTCCAGTTCCTCGGTGAGCGCGGCCATGATGCGCTTGCCGAGGCCGTGGCCCTGGTGCGCGGGGTGGACGCAGATGTCGGTGACCTGGAACGCGGTGCCGCCGTCGCCGATGATCCGACCCATGCCGATCGGCTCGCCCTCGTGGAGGAGGACCACGCCGTACCAGGTGTTGGGGAGGGCCAGCGCGACCGCCTCGGGGGCCTTGTCGGAGAGGCCGGCGTCGGTGCGCAGGCGACGGAAGACCTCGACGGTGGGCACGCCGGGACGGATCTCGTAAGGGTCGACTATCGAGTGCATGGCTTACATGCTACCCGTACGGCTTCGCCGCCCGGCGGCCGGTCCGGACCGTTGCTATGACTGGCTTCGAGCCCTTCCGTCCGGCTCCCGTCCCCGAGGAGGCGTCCTCATGGGCGCTGCGACCGCTGCCAGAGCCGTAGCCGCTGCCACCGCTGGAACGACCGACACCGACGCGCCCGAGGGGGCCGCGCCGTGAGCGCGTTCCCGGAGCGGGTCGAGCGGGGCTTCGCGGCCGCCCGGCGGCTCGCCGACGCGGCGCTGCGGGACGGCGACCCGGGTCACGACGGGCCGCACCGGCAGAGCGGTGTCCTGGTGCCGCCCGAGTACACCGCGCAGGGCGGCGAGCACTCCCACCAGCGCACCGAGTGCCTGATGGAGGCGTGCGGCGGGGACGTGCTGGCGGTCGAGCTGCGCTTCCTGCGGGTCCGGCGGCACGCCGTCGAACGGGCCAACGCCGCCGGCTTCGAGTCCGTGGAGCGGCTGGAGCTGGCGGGCCGGGACCTCGCGGCGTGGGACGAGGGCGTCGAGGAGCGGGTCGAACTGGTCCTTCCCGTCGCGGAGTTGGCCGGGAGCGGGGTGCACCGCCCGTTCCGGCTGCCCGGCGTCGGCGAGACCGGGCTGGTGCACGAGCACGGCACCGTCGTCGGCCGGCTGGTGCGGCGGCGCGAACAGGTCGACGGCCTGCTCTGGCTGCGGGGCGAGGAACTGCCCGGTCCGTACCGGGCGTGGCGGTTGGTCGTGGAGGTGGAGAACACCTCCGCCTGGCGGCCGCCCCGGCGGGCCACCCGGGACGAGGCGCTGCCGCGCTCGCTGGTCTCCGCCCACCTGCTGCTCGGGCTGGAGCACAACGGTTTCCTGTCGGTCACCGACCCGCCCGCGTGGGCCCGCCCGGCCGTCGAGCGGTGCCGCAACGAGCGCACCTGGCCGGTGCTGGCCGGGCCGGACGGCGAGCGCCGGGTGGTGCTGTCCTCACCGGTCGCCCTGGTGGACCACCCGGGGATCGCTGCGGAGGGCTTCGGCGCCCTGGACGAGGCCGCCGAGGCCACCGGGGCCGACGAGCCCCCGGCCCCGCGGACGGACCTGCGGGCGGTCGCCCCGACCGGGGAAGGGGGAGCGGAGGAGCGCGTC
>NZ_JBEXJK010000315.1:0-9638 GCF_040609095.1 Kitasatospora sp. NPDC004799 | reverse complement strand
ACGGTGCCGCCGCGGTGGGTGGCGACCTTGGGGCGGGGGCGGTCGAAGGGCAGGGCGAGTTCCTCGGGCAGGCCGGCCAGCTGCTCCGTCCAGTACGCCAACTGCCGTGCGGCCAGGGAGTCCTGGCCGTCGCCGAGGAGCTGCTGCTGCCAGCGGGTGTAGTCCGCGTACTGCACCGGCAGCGGCTCCCAGGAGGGCGCCGTCCCACGCACCCGCGCCGCGTACGCCCGTGACAGGTCCCGGGTGAGCGGGGCGGCCGACCAGCCGTCCCAGGCGATGTGGTGGACGATCAGCAGCAGCAGGTGCTCCGCCGGGCCGGTGCGCAACAGGGTGGCCCGCAGCGGGAGTTCGGTGGCCAGGTCGAACCCGCGGGCCGCCTCCCCGGCGACCGCGGCGGCCTCGGAGGCGCCGGCCTCCCGGACGGTCAGCCCGGTCCAGGCCCCGGTGCCCAGCACCTCCTGGCGCGGTTCGCCGTCGGTCTCCGGGAAGACGGTGCGCAGCACCTCGTGCCGCTCGACCAGGTCGGCCAGCGCCGCGTCCAGCGCGGCCGCGTCCAGCGCCCCGGACAGCCGGACCGCGAAGGTCACGTTGTAGGCGGCCGAGCCGGGCTCCAGCCGGTTCAGGAACCACAACCGCCGCTGGGCGAAGGAGAGTCGACCGGTCCTGTCGCCCTGGTCGGCGGGCCGCAGCGGCGGCCGGACCTCGCCGCCGCCCGCGAGCTCCCGGGCGATCCCGGCCACCGTCCGCTGCTCGAAGAGCGTCCGGATCGGCACCTCGGTGCCCAGCGCGGAGCGGACCCGGCTGATCACCTGGGTGGCCAGCAGGGAGTGGCCGCCGAGGTCGAAGAAGTCGTCGTCGATGCCGACGGCGGCCCGGCCGAGCGCGTCCGCGAAGATCCCGCTGAGGATCTCCTCGACGGGCGTGCGCGGCAGCCGGCCCGCCGGGGCGGGGGCGGCGTCGGGGGCGGGCAGGGCCCGGCGGTCCAGCTTGCCCTGCGGGGTCAGCGGCAGCTCGTCGAGCACCACGACGGCGGCCGGGACCATGTACTCGGGCAGCGCCTCGGCGACCCGCTCCCGCAGCGCGCCCGGGTCCGGTACGGCCGGGGGCCGGGCGACCACGTAGGCCACCAGCCGGTCCTCGCCGTCGTCGGTGCGGACCACCACGGCGGCCTGCGCCACCCCGGGCCCGCCGGTCAGCACCGACTCGATCTCGCCGAGCTCGATCCGGAAGCCGCGCAGCTGCACCTGGTCGTCGGCCCGCCCGGCGTAGTCGAGCTGGCCGTCGGGGCGCCAGCTCGCCAGGTCCCCGGTGCGGTACATCCGCTCGCCGGCCGGGCCGAAGGGGTCGGCGACGAAGCGTTCGGCGGTCAGGCCGGGCCGGTCCAGGTAGCCGCGGGCCAGGTTGCCGCCGACGTAGAGCTCGCCGACCACCCCGGCCGGGACCGGCCGCAGCGCGGAGTCGAGCACGTAGACCCGGTGGGCCCGCGTCGGCCGGCCGATCGGCGGCCGGTCCGCGCCGCCGAGCCGCTCGCTCACCGTGGAGGCGAGCACGGCCTCGGTGGGGCCGTAGCCGTTGACCATCTCCAGCTGCCCGGACCAGCGGGCCACCACGTGCGGCGGGCAGGCCTCGCCGGCGACGACCATGGTCAGGTCGGCGGGCAGCCGGGCGTCCTCCGGGAGGGCGGCGGCGACCACCGGCGGCAGCCCGGCGAGGTTCACCCGGTGGCGGTGGATCAGGTCGACCAGCGGCCGGCCGGGCACCCGGCACTCCTCGTCGGCCACCACCAGGGTGCCGCCGCCGAGCAGGGACAGGCTCAGCTCCCAGACCGAGGCGTCGAAGCTGAACGAGGCGAACTTCAGCACCCGGGTCCGCGGGCCGACGCCGAAGCGCTCGACCAGGCTCGCCACCATCGCGGCGAAGCCGGAGTGGTCGACCGCCACGCCCTTGGGCCGGCCGGTCGAGCCCGAGGTGTAGATGACGTACGCCGGGTGCCCGGGCAGCAGCGGGGCGGTCCGCTCCGCGTCCTGCGGGGCGTGGTCCGGCAGGCTGGCCAGCTCGGCCGCGGTGGCCGGGTCGTCGAGCAGCACCGTGCGGACGCCGTCGGCCGCGAGCTGCGGGGCGAGGGCGCGGGTGGTGAGCAGCACGGCGGGCCGGCTGTCGGCCAGCATGAAGGCGATCCGGTCGGCCGGGTACTTGGGGTCGATCGGCAGGTAGGCCGCGCCGCTCTTGAGCGCCGCCAGCACGGCGCAGGTCATCTCGACCGGGTCCGGCACGGCCAGGGCGACGATCCGCTCCGGGCCGGCGCCGCGGGCGATCAGCAGCCGGGCCAGCCGGTTCGAGCGCTCGTCCAGCTCGCGGTAGGTCGTCCCGCGGTCCTCGAAGACCACGGCCACCGCCTCGGGCGCCCGGGCGGCCTGGGCGGCGAACAGCGCGGGGACGACGGTCCGCGGGGCTGTGTCGGCCCGGCCGGCCCAGTCGCCGAGGATCCGCCGGTGCTCCTCCTCGGTGAGCAGCGGCAGCCGGCGGACCGGGACGTCCGGGGCGGCCAGGACGCTCTCCACCACGTGGGCGAAGCGGTCCAGGATGCGCACCACCTCCCGGCGGTCGTAGCGCTCGGGGCGGAACTGCGCGCTCAGCGTCAGCCGGGTGTCCGGGTACGCGAGCACCGCGAGGCCGCGCTCGCCGGCCAGCCGGGTCCGGGCGTCGCCCAGCCGCAGCTCGGGCACCAGCGCGTTGAGCCGGCCGACGTCGGCCTGCGGCTGGTTCTGGTAGCTGAACACGGTGTCGAACAGCTCGCCCGCGCCGGCGATCCGCTGCACCTCGGCCAGGCCCAGGTGCCGGTGGTCGAGCAGGGCGGTCTGCTGCTCGTCGATCCGGTGGAACAGCGCGGCGGCGGGCAGCTCGGGGTCGAGCCGCACCCGCACCGGGAGCATGTTCAGGAACAGGCCGACCAGCGACTCGATGCCCTCGAGCTCCGGCGGCCGCACCGAGTTGACCGCGCCGAACACCACGTCCGAGGCGTCGGTGAGGCGGCCGAGCAGCAGCGCCCAGCAGCCCTGGAGGACGGTGTTGAGGGTGAGGTTCTCGGCGCGCGCCCAGGCGGTCAGCCGGGCGGTGAGCTCCTCGGGGAGCGCGAGGTCGACGGCCTCGGGCAGCCCCGGGTCGCCCGGCCGGTCGGCCGTCCCCAGCCGCAGCGGCTCGGCCAGCCCGTCCAGCGCCTGCCGCCAGGCCGCCCGGGCGGCCTCGGTGTCCTGGGCGGCGAGCCAGTCGAAGTACGCCCGGTAGGAGGGCGCCGGGGGCAGGACGGCCGGGTCGCCGCCGGTGGCGTACAGGGTGAACAGCTCCTGGGCGATCACGCCCATCGACCAGCCGTCCACCAGCAGGTGGTGCAGCGTCCAGAGCAGCCGGACCCGGTCGGGGGCGAGCCGGAGCACGGTGAAGCGCAGCAGCGGGGGCCGGGCCAGGTCGAAGCCGCGGGTCCAGTCCGCGTCGGTCAGCCGCCGGGCCTCGGCCTCCCGCTCGGCCTCGGTCGGCAGGCCGGAGAGGTCGACCTCCTCCCAGGGCAGCGGCACCGCGGCGGCCACCACCTGCCGGGCGTCCTCGGTGGACCGCTCGGGGAAGTGCACCCGCAGGCCGTCGTGGCGGGCCAGCAGGGCGGTGGCCGCGGCGCGCAGCGCGGCCGGGTCGAAGGGGCCCTCGATGTCGAGGACGGCCTGCATCAGGTAGGAGTTCATGCCCTGCTTGTCGAACTCCGTCTGGAAGATCAGGCCCTTCTGCAGCGGGGACAGCTCCAGGGCCTCCCCGTCCGCCGCCGCGGCCGGTTCGGCGGAGGCGGCGTGGTCGGCGAGGGCTTCGAGCGCGCGGAACCAGGCGTGGGCGAGGTGTTCCGCATCGGCGTCGGCCAGCGCCTCGGGGGCCCAGAGCCAGTCCGCGACCAGGTGCGGCCCGTCCGCCCGGTCCTCGGTGACCGGGGTGGCCGCGAGCACGTGCCGCAGCGGCATCCGCGGGTGCACCCCGGTGCCGACGACGGCGTGCCGGGCGTCCGGCAGCCAGTCCCCGGCGCTCTCCTCCCGGTCGGCCGGGAAGCGGCCGAGGTAGTTGAAGCCGAGCTCCGGCACGCCGTGGCGGGCCAGGGCGGCGACGGTCTGCGGGTTGAGGTGGCGCAGCAGCCCGTGGCCGAGGCCGTGGTCGGGCAGCCGGCCCAGCTGCTCCCGGACCCGGCGCACCGCCGCGTCGAGCGGCTCGCCCGCGGTGTCGCCGGGGTCCAGCCGGACCGGGAAGACGCTGGTGAACCAGCCGACGGTGCGGGAGAGTTCGGCCTCGTCGGTGAACGGCTCGCGGCCGTGGCCCTCCAGTTCGACGGTGACGGCGCCGGCCGGGCGGCCGCGGTGGCGGCGCCAGTCGGCGACGGCGAGCGCGAGGCCGGTCAGCAGCAGGTCGTTGATGTCCCCGCCGTAGACCCGGCGGGCGGCGGCGAGCAGGGCCGCGGTGGTGTCGGCGGGCAGCTCCAGCCGGAGCCGGTGCGCGGTGCCGTACACGTCGCGCTCCGGGTCCAGCGGGCGGGCCCCGAGCGGCTCTCCGGCCGCCGACTGCTCGGCCCAGAGCGGGAACTCCCGCACCCGCTCGGCGGTGCGGGCCTGCTCGCCGAGCAGCTGCGACCAGCGGCGGTAGGAGGTGCCGACCGGGTCCGGGGCGAGGCCCCGGCAGGCGGCGGCGAGGTCGTCGACCAGCACGCGCCAGGAGACCCCGTCCACGCACAGGTGGTGGGTCAGCCAGACCAGCCGGCCGCGGCGGCCGGGGCCGGCGTCGAGCAGCACCAGCTGGGTCACCGCGCCGGCCTCCGGGGCCAGCCGGGCGCGGGCCGCGTCGACCTGCTCGGCGACGGCGGCGGCCAGCGCGGCCGGGTCCTCGGCGAGCGCCGAGACGTCCACCCGGCGGACCGCGTCGGCGGCCCGGACGGCGCCCTCGGGCAGGGCCTCCAGGGACCACAGGCCCTCCGCGACCACGGTCAGTCGGGACCGCAGCGCGGCGTGGTGGTCCAGCAGCACGGCGACGGCCTCGGTGAGCCGGTCGAGGTCCAGGCCGGCCGGGGTGGTGAGCACCTGGTACTGGCTGTACTGCCGGGTCCGGTCGTCCAGGACGGCGAGGTCCTCGCGCAACTGGTGGGCGATCGGCAGGAGTTCGACCTCGCCGGTGCCGTCCGGCGCGCTGGCCGGGCGTTCCGGGCGCTCCGCCGGGCCCGGGGCGGCGAGCGCCGCGACGGCCGCGGGGGTGTGCTGGGTGCGGATCTGGAGCGGGGTGACGGTCAGTCCGGCCCGGCGGGCGTGGCCGACCGCCAGGATGGCGCTGATGCTGTCCCCGCCCAGCTCGAAGAAGTTGTCGGTCGGCCGCACCTCCGGCAGGCCGAGCACCTCGGCGAAGGCGGCGCAGACGATCTCCTCGGCCCGGCTGCGCGGGGTGTCCGGCCGGGCCGGGGCCGGGGCGGCGGCGGGCGCCGGGTCGGGCAGCGCCCGGCGGTCGACCTTGCCGTGCGCGGTCAGCGGCAGGGCGTCCAGGAGCAGGACGGTGCGCGGCACCAGGTGGTCCGGCAGGACGGCGGCCAGGCGCTCGCGGACGTCGGCCGGGTCCAGGACGGCCCCGGCGCGCGGGACGCAGTAGCCGACCAGCTGCTTGCCGCCGCCGGTGCCGGCCACCGCCAGCACCACGGCGTCCGAGACGTCCGGCAGCGCGCGCAGCGCCGCCTCGATCTCGCCGAGCTCGATCCGGTGGCCGCGCACCTTCACCTGGTTGTCCCGGCGGTCCAGGAAGACCAGCCGCCCGTCCCCGTCCCGGACCACGCGGTCGCCGGTGCGGTACATCCGGCTGCCCGCCGGGCCGTACGGGTCGGCGACGAACGCGGCGGCCGAGCGGGCCGGGTCCGCCAGGTAGCCCCGGCCGACGCCGGCGCCGCCGACGTACAGCTCGCCGGGCGTGCCCGGGGGCACCGGGAGCAGGGCGTCGTCGAGCAGGTAGAGCCGGGTGTTGCGGACCGGGCCGCCGATCGGGACGGAGCCGTGCCCCGGGGTGTCCGGCCCGAGGTGCGCGTGGGCGACGTCGTCCGAGCACTCGGTGGGCCCGTACGCGTTGACCAGCCCGACCAGCGGGTAGCGGGCGGTCCAGCGCCGGCACAGGTCGGCCGGCAGCGCCTCGCCGGTCGCCACCAGATGGCGCAGCGCGGCCAGCCGGGGCGCCTCGGCGGTGAGGTCCCAGGCGTCCAGGGCGGCGCGCAGCAGCGAGGGGACGACCTCCAGGACGGTGACGCCCTCGGTGTCGGCCAGGGCGAACAGCAGGTCGGGGTCGGCCGCGGTCTCCCGGCGCACCACCCGCACCCGGCCGCCGACCACCAGCGGCGCGAGCATCTGCCACACCGACACGTCGAAGGTGACCGGGGCGTTCTGCACCACGGTGTCGGTCCGCTCCAGCGCCAGGTCGTCGACCTTCGCCAGCAGGTGGTTGACCATCCCCGCGCGGTGCACCATGGCGCCCTTCGGCGCTCCGGTGGACCCGGAGGTGAAGATCACGTACGCCAGGTCCAGCGGGGAGCCGAGCACGGGCGCGAGGCGGTCGGCGGCGTCCCGGTCCCGCGCGGAGACCTCCACCACCCGGATCGGCCGGCCGGCGGCGGCCACCGCCCGTTCGGCGAGCGGCCGGTGGGCGGCGTCCGCGACCACGGTGTCGATCCCGTTGTCGACCAGCAGGGCGACGGTCCTGGCCTCGGGCGCCCGCGGGTCCAGCGGGACGTAGGCCGCGCCGGCGCCGATCACGCCGAGCACCGAGGCGACGAAGTCGGCGCCGGGGGCGACCAGCAGGGCGGCCAGGCCGGCGCCGGCCACCCGGCGGGACAGCGCGCTCGCCCGGCCGACCAGCTCGGCGTAGCCGGTCGTGCCGCCGTCCTCGGCGACCGCCACCGCCTCGGGGTGCCGGGCGGCGAGTTCGCGGATCCGGGCCACCGGGCAGTCGAACCCCGCCGCGCGCTCGGGCCCGCTCGCCTCCCGCAGCCAGTCGGCGCGGTCCCCGGCGGCCACCGCCAGGCCGCCGACCGGCCGGTCGTCCCCGGCTTCGGCGAAGTCGCCCAGGAAGTCCACCAGTCGGGCGAGGTGGCGGTCGAGCTCGGCCCCGGTGTAGCGGTCCGGGTTCCCGTTGAGGTGCAGCTCGATGCCCGCCCCGGCGGTCTCCACCACGGTGACCATCAGGTCGTCGATCAGCCCGGTCGACAGGTTGACCACCCGGGCGGTGCACGGCCCGAGCGCCAGCTCGGTCTGCTGCGGCAGCAAGTTGACGAACGGGCCGAACGGCCGCCGGTCGTCGCTGCGCAGCCCCATCGCCCGGCGGATCGCGCTGACCCGGTGGCGCTGGTGGCGGAGCACCTGGGCGAGCTCCCGGGAGGTCCCGCGCAGCAGGCCGGCCTTGGTGAGGGTGGGGCGTACGGGCACCCGCAGCGGCAGGTAGTTGGCCAGCATCCCGGGGATCGACCGCTCGTGGGCGGTCAGCCGGGCGGTCACCGGCAGGGTCAGCAGGACGTCCTCGACCCCGGTCATCCGCTGGGTGTACACCGCGACCGCCGCCATCACCGCGGTCGGCCAGGTGACGTCCGCGCGGCCGGCGCTCGCGCGCAGCCCGGCGCAGGTACCGGCGGACAGCGCGGCGGTGCGGCGCAGGAAGCCCTGCGGCGCGGCCGCCGGGGGCTCCCGGTGCGAGAGGTCGGCCGGCTCCGGCGGCTCGGGGAACCGCCGCTGCCAGAACTCCGCGTCCCGCCGGGCCCGTTCGGAGCCGCGGTGGGCCGCCTCGGCGGCCAGCAGGTCGGCCAGCGGGGGCAGGGCCGGGCCGGCGTCGCCGCCGTCGGCCTCGTACAGCTCGGCCAGCCGGCGCCAGAGCACCACCTGGCTGAAGCCGTCGCACAGCAGGTGGTGGACGGAGAGGTAGAAGAACGCCCGGTCCGGGCCCAGGGTGAGGACGGCGAGCCGGAACAGCGGGAAGCCGGCCGGGTCGTACGGCTTCGCCAGGTCCGCCCGCATCCAGTCGAGCGCGGCCGCCGAAGGATCGGCCTCGGCGGTGAAGTCGACCTCGGCGAGCGGAAGTTCGGCGACCTCGCGCAGTCGCTGGCGCGGCTCGCCGGCGACGTCGAGGAACTGGGCGCGCAGGCACTGCGCCTCCTCGACCAGCCGGGCCAGTGCGGTGCGGAAGCGGGCCCGGTCCAGCGGGCCGCGGACGTCCAGGTAGCCGGCCGAGTTGTAGGCGTTGCCCCCCTCCGCCCCCTGCACGTCGAGCCAGATCTCCGTCTGGCCGGCCGTCAGCGGCAGCGAGGTCCCCAGGACCGATGTCATCACAGGCTCCCCACGGAGGTCGGGCCGATCGAGGCGAGGCCGGTGCCGGGCGCCGCCGCGCCGGCCAGGGCGTCCGGGCCGAAGGACTCCAGCACCCACGCGTCGTCGTAGACGGTGTCGAGGTAGCGTTCGCCGAGGTCGGGCGCGATGGCCACGGCCGTCAGCTCCTCGTCCGGCCGGTTGGCGCGCAGCCAGCGGGCCGCGCCGCTGAGCACGGTGCCGGTCGAGCCGCCGAGCAGGAAGCCCTCGCGCAGCAGGGCGCGGCAGGCCCGGACGGTGTCGGTCTCCGGGACGAGCACGGTGTCGTCCACGTAGGACGCGTCCAGGATCGGCGGCCGGACGCTGGTGCCGATCCCCGGGATCAGCCGACTACCCGGCTGGTGGCCGAAGTTGACCGAGCCGACGGCGTCGATCGCGACGATCGTCACCCCGGGGTTGTTCTCCCGGAAGTACCGGGCGCAGCCCATCAGGGTGCCGGTGGTCCCGGCGCCGACGAACAGCACGTCCAGCTCCGGGAAGGCCTTGGCGATCTGCGGGCCGGTGGTGCGGTAGTGGGCGGTCCAGTTGCCCGGGTTGGCGTACTGGTTCAGCCAGTGGAAGTCCCGGTGCTCGGCGCACAGCCGGGCGACCAGGTCGAGCCGGGCGCCGAGCAGGCCGCGCTGCGGGTCGGGCTCGGTCACCACCCGGACGTCCGCGCCCAGGCGCTGCATCAGCCGCCGGGAGACGGAGGTGCAGCGGGAGTCGGTGACGCAGACGAAGTTGAGCCCCCGGGCGGCCGCGACGAGGCTCAGCGCCACCCCGAGGTTGCCCGAGGAGCTCTCCACGACGGTCATCCCCGGCCGCAGCTCCCCGGACCGCAGGGCGGAGTCCACCATCTCGCTCGCCGCCCGCAGTTTGACCGAGCCGGCGAAGTTGAACCCCTCGCACTTGAGGTACAGCGGACGGCCGACCATCCGTCGGAGGTCGACGTACAGGTCCTCGACGTCGAATTCCTGCGGTGTCGTGATCACTGGCATGCGTCTACTCCCACCCGGTCGTTCCGTGGTAGCGGGTGCCCAATCGGTCCGAAGCGATGGCCCCATGGTTTACGAACGCGCTGACGTCGTACTGATTCGCAGCTGACGGGGCGAGAGCCCTGGTCAGAAGACCTAGGGTCGGTCTTCAAACTCGCGTCTGCGGGGCGACGCCGGGGCACGCACCTCGCCGCGTTGTCGTCGGTCGCCAATGCTCCGCAGTGGCTCCCTCCTCCGCCTTGCGATGCACGCACCCCAACGC
>NZ_JBEXJK010000314.1:0-9660 GCF_040609095.1 Kitasatospora sp. NPDC004799 | reverse complement strand
GGTCGCCAATGCTCCGCAGTGGCTCCCTCCTCCGCCTTGCGATGCACGCACCCCAACGCCGCTCACTGATCCAACGCGAATCGTCAGACACGCCCTGTACGGTCACCCGATCGATCCGACCGTACGCGGCCGGGCCGGGACGTGCGACGGCGGCGGTGCGTCCGGGATGGTCGGGGCCCGGTCGCACCGCCGCCGGCGGGCTCTGAGGGGTGGGGCGGTTACGGCACGCGGGCGAGGTCCGCCGCGCCGACGATGCCGGCGGCGGAGCCCATCGAGGCCAGCACGACCTCGGCGCGCGGGCGGTGCACCCCGCCGGTCAGGTAGTGCTCGAAGGCCTTGGCGACCGGGTCGAGCAGCAGCCGGCCGGAGTCGGAGACGCCGCCGCCGAGCACGAAGACGCCCGGGTCGAACAGCGCGGCGAGGTCGGCCATGCCGCGGCCCAGCCAGTCGGCCAGCTCCGCGTAGCACTCCAGGGCGAGCGGGTCGCCCGCCTCGGCGGCCTCGGTGATGTGGATGCCGCGGATGGTCTCGGCCACGCCGTCGTTGAGCTCCAGCATCCGGCGGCCGCGCTGCGGATCGGCGGCGGCCTTCTCCCGGCCGTAGCGGCGCAGCGCGCGGCCGGAGCCGTACTGCTCCCAGCAGCCCTTGCCGCCGCAGCCGCACTGCAGGCCGTCGGGGACCATGTTGAGGTGGCCGATCTCGCCGGCCACGCCGAAGCGGCCGCGGTGCAGCCGGCCGTCCAGGACGATGCCGCCGCCGATGCCGGTGCCGACGGTGATCAGCACCATGTCGTCGTGCGCCTCGGCCGCGCCGAAGCGGAACTCGGCCCAGGCCGCGCAGTTGGCGTCGTTCTCGACGACGGTGGGCAGGCCGGTGAGCTCCTCGACCCGCCCGCGCAGCGGCTCGTTCTCCCAGTCGATGTTGGGGGCGAAGATCACCGTCGAGCGGTTGCTGTCGACGAAGCCGGGGGCGCCGACGCCCACCGCCTCGACGCCGGGGTGCTGATCCTTGAGCTCGCGCACGGCCTGCGCGATGGCGTCGACCGCCCACTGCGGATCGGCCGGGGTGGGCACCCTGGTCCGGGCCAGGATCGCGCCCGTCTCGTCGACCACGCCTGCCGCGATCTTGGTCCCGCCGACATCGACGCCGATGGTCAGAGCCATGTGTCCCTCAGCTATTCACTCGTTCCGCTGGACGGAACGCTACCGTCCAACCCGGCCCCCGTACACAGCCTCGCATACATTATCCGAAGACAATCCTGGGGTAGACGGGCCGGGATGCTTCAAAAGTCGTATCTAATCTCCTCCTTCGTGACGTACGAGAGCAGCGCGATCACCCTCCGAAAGTTACGGTTTCACTGCTTGGCGGACGGGCTGTCAGCCTCGTCGGCGTCCAGGTCGAGGTCGAGGTCGATCTTCTCGCTCGGCGCGCCCGGCCCGGCGGTCCAGCGGCTCTCGTGCCCGGCCACGGCGGCGCGGTAGGCGGCCAGCAGCTCGGCGCCCGCGGCGGCCAGCCCGGTACCGGCGGCGGCGAGGTGGGAGTAGACCTCCGGCTGCTGGGTGCGCAGCCGGTCGGCCAGCCCGGACAGGGTGATCAGGGTGGTGGCGCTCGCCTCCTGGGCCTTCTCGCCGAGCGCACCGGCGAACCGGCGCACCTCGTCCACCAGCGGGCCCAGCTCCGGTCCGAACGGGCTCCCCGGGCCGTCCTGCCCGCCGCCGGGTCGGGCGCCGGGCTCGGTGCGGTCGTCGGTGCTGGTCATCGCGGGCGCCTCCTCGGCCGTGGCCGCACCCCGCGGCCCTCCGGCCCGACGCTACCCGACCGGCCGGGCGGCCCGGAAAGGCACCGAGCCCCGGCCGGACCCCGGCTGAACCCCCGCCGGCCCCCGGCCGGACCGCCGCCGAGCCCCCGTCAGCCCCGCGGCCAGAGCGCCGGGTCGGGCGCGAACCGCACCGAGAGCACCCCGTCGTGCAGCCCGGCCCCGGCCACCGTGCAGCGGCGCAGCGCGGACGGCAGGGTGAGCACCCGGCGGTGGGTGCCGAGCCCGACCACCAGGTCGTCGCCCCGGCGGACCAGGTCCAGCTCGGAGCGGTCGGCGCCGGGCAGGTCCAGGTGCCAGACCAGCAGGCCGTCCTCGGCGAGCCGGTCCTCGACCGGCCAGGGCTCGGGGGCGAGCCGCTCGGGCCCCTCCCCGTCCCCGTAGAGCCGGTCGGCGACGGCCTCCAGGGTGACGTCGGCCAGGCCGGTGACCAGCACCGGGGCGTCGGTCTCGGCGGCGAGCCCGGTCAGCTCCTCCTCCCGGCGGCGGGCCAGGGCGGCCAGCCAGGGGTCGGGCGAGGAGGCGGCGGTCCCGGGCAGCGCGCCGTGCACCACCACGGCGTCCGGCCGGTGCCCGTGCAGCGCGAGCCCGGCCCGGATCCGGCGCAGCTCCCGGTACGGGTGGCCGTCGGCCGGGACGACCAGCCGGACGCTGGTACCGGGGTCGGTGATCGCGGCCCGGGACTCGGCGAGCGCCGCGGCGGCCTTGGTGCGGCCCTCGTACAGCCAGTCGGCGGGCATCGGGACGCCGGCCAGCCCGGCCAGCAGCGGGCGCAGCGCCCGGGCGGCCTGCCGCTGCTCGGGGACGAGCCGGTCCAGGTAGCGGGCGAGCTGTTCGGGCAGGGCGAGGGTGGCGATCAGCTCGGCGGGCGGCGGGGCGAGCACGACCAGGACGTCGTGGTCGGCGGCGGGCAGGGCGCGCAGCAGGGCGAGCCGGGCGATGCCGGGGAGGGCGGTGAGCTCCTCGGGGTCGAGCTGTTCGGCGCCGAGCAGGTCGAGGGCGGGCTTGAGCCGGCCGGTGAGCTCTCCGACGGCGTAGCGGAAGGCGGCCTGCTCGTCGATCCGGGAGACGGTCAGGCCCGGTGCGTAGCGGAGCGGTTCGGGCTCCAGCCGGGTGCCGAGGGCGGAGTCCAGGGCCCGGTGCGGGTCATCGGCGGCCAGCAGCCAGGTGCGGTGGCCGCGCCGGGCCGCGTGCAGGGCGGTGGCGGCGGCCACCGTGGGTGCGCCAGCGTCGCCGCTGACCAGGATGGTGCGTGTCGCCGTCATGCCGTCCGGCCCCCGTTCGGTCGTGTCAGCCTTCGACGCGCTTCTTCAGACCGGCCAGGGCGCGGTCGATGATGACCTTCTCGGCCTTGCGCTTGATCATGCCGAGCATCGGGATCTTGACGTCCACGGCGAGCTGGTAGGTCACCTCGGTGCGGCCGCCGGCCAGCGGGGCGAGGGCGTAGGAGCCGTCCAGCGAGCGGAGCATCTGGCTGCGGACGAGGGTCCAGGAGACCTCGCGGTCGCCGTCCCAGGTGTAGGCGAGGACGTGCTCGTCGCGGATGGCGCCGGCGTCGAGCAGCAGCCGGACCTCGGCGGCGCGGCCGTCGGCGCCGGTCTCCAGGACCTCGATCTCCTTGACCTCGCCGGTCCAGGCCGGGTAGGCGGCGAAGTCGGCGATCACGGCCATGACCGTGGCCGGGGTCGCGTCGATGGTGATGCTCGACCTGGTGTGCTCCGCCATGGAATGGCCCTCCGCCTCGTCCCTCTGCCTGCCGGTCCGGCCGGGGCGCGCTCGGCCCGGGTCCGCCCGGAGCAGGCTATCGCGACCGGCGACGCGGGCTGCGACCGGCGGGCAGGCAATCAGCGGCAGGCGGCACCCCGCCCCGAGCAGGATCCGGGCGAGCGGGCGAGCCCCGCCTCAAGCAGGAATCCGGGCGAGCGGGCGAATCCCCGCCCCGAGCAGGAATCCGGGCGAGCGGGCGAATCCCCGCCCCGGCAAGTTACCGGCCGGTCGCTCTGCGCTGCCGTAGGGTGCCATTCGAACGACCCGGTCACGGCCTGGTCGGACCCGGCCGGGTGTGACACTTCGAACACCGGAGCCGACCCCTCTGGTCGAAGCTGCCTACCGGGCAGTAACGTCCTGCCGTCCCGCAGCGTCGCGAACGAGGAGCAGTCTTGCTCGACTTCAGCCTTCCGGCCCTCTATCAGGTACCGAGCGGCGGCAACCTCGCCGACCCGGTGCACCGGAACGCCGAGGAGCACCCGGACGTCGCCGTGCTCAGCCGCAAGGTCGACGGCCAGTGGCAGGACTTGACGTCGGTCCAGTTCCTGGCCGAGGTGCACGCCACCGCCAAGGGCCTGATCGCCTCGGGCGTCGAGCCGGGCGACCGGGTGGCCGTCATGTCCCGCACCCGGTACGAGTGGACGCTGCTGGACTTCGCGATCTGGACGGCCGGCGCGATCACCGTGCCGGTGTACGAGACCTCCTCCGCCGAGCAGGTCGAGTGGATCCTCGGCAACTCCGGCGCGGTCGCCGTGATCACCGAGACCGACCAGCACGTCGCGGTGGTCGGCGAGGTCCGCGACCGGCTGCCGGAGCTGAAGCACACCTGGCAGATCGAGGGCGGGGCGATCGCCGCGCTGGCCACGGCCGGGCAGGACGTCCCGGACGCGACGATCCACGAGCGGCGCCGGATCGCCGGCCCCGACGACGTCGCCACCATCGTCTACACCTCGGGCACCACCGGCCGCCCCAAGGGCTGTCAGCTGACGCACGGCAACTTCCTGGCCGAGTGCGGCAACGTCATCAAGCGCCTGGCCCCGCTGTTCCGCACCGGTGAGAGCTCCGTCCTGCTCTTCCTGCCGCTGGCCCACGTGTTCGCCCGGATCGTCGAGATCTGCCCGGCGATGGCCCCGATCAAGCTCGGCCACGTCTCCGACGTCCGGAACGTCACCGCCGAGCTGGCCTCCTTCAAGCCGACCCTGGTCCTGGGCGTGCCCAGAGTGTTCGAGAAGGTCTACAACACCGCCCGCGCCAAGGCCCAGGCCGACGGCAAGGGCAAGATCTTCGACAAGGCCGCCGAGACCGCGATCGCCTACAGCCGGGCGCTGGACGCCGGCGGCCCCGGGCTGGTGCTGCGGCTCAAGCACGCGGTCTTCGACAAGCTGGTCTACAGCAAGCTGCGCGCCGCCCTCGGCGGCCGGGCCACCCACGCCATCTCCGGCGGCGCCCCGCTCGGCGAGCGCCTGGGCCACTTCTACCGGGGCATCGGCTTCACCGTCCTGGAGGGCTATGGCCTGACGGAGACCTGCGCGGCCACCACCTTCAACCCGTGGGACAAGCAGAAGATCGGTACGGTCGGCCAGCCGGTACCCGGCTCCTCCGTGCGGATCGCCGACGACGGCGAGGTCTTCTTCAAGGGCCCGCACGTCTTCACCGGCTACTGGAACAACCCCCAGGCCACCGCCGACACCCTCAGGGACGGCTGGATCGCCACCGGCGACATCGGCTCGCTGGACTCCGACGGCTACCTGACCATCACCGGCCGCAAGAAGGAGATCATCGTCACGGCCGGCGGCAAGAACGTCGCCCCCGCCGTCATCGAGGACCGGATCCGGGCCCACGCCCTGGTCGGCGAGGTCATGGTGGTCGGCGACCGCAAGCCCTTCATCGCCTGCCTGATCACCGTCGACCCGGACTTCTTCCCCAAGTGGAAGGAGCTCAACGGCAAGCCCGCCGGCGCCACCGTCGCCGACCTCGCCGAGGACCCGGACCTGCTGGCCGCCCTCCAGACCGCGGTGGACGACGGCAACGCGGCCGTCTCGCACGCCGAGGCGGTCAAGAAGTTCCGGCTGCTGGACACCGAGTTCTCCGAGGAGAGCGGCCACCTGACGCCCTCGCTCAAGCTCAAGCGCAACGTCGTCCTGAAGGACTACGCCGCCGACATCGAGGCGATCTACCAGAAGTAGTCCCCCCGCCGGTGCGGCGAAGGGCCCCGGGGCGTTCCCGGGGCCCTTCGCCGTACCCGCTACGCCGCCAGCAGCGAGGTCAGCCGCCCGGCCAGCAGGTCCCAGCGCCAGGAGCGCTCCACCCAGCGCCGCCCGGCCTCGCCCATCCGCCGCCGCAGCTCCTCGTCGCGCAGCAGCCGGACGATCCGCTCGGCCGCCGCCGGGGCCGAGCCGCCGGGCACCACGTACCCGGTCTCGCCCTCCAGCACGGCGTCCGGCGCGCCGCCGGAGTCCCCCGCGACCACCGGCAGGCCGGTCGCCGAGGCCTCCAGGTAGACGATGCCCAGGCCCTCGACGTCCAGCCCCCCGCGCCGGGTGCGGCACGGCATCGCGAAGACGTCCCCGGCCCCGTAGTGGGCGGGCAGCTCCTCCCACGGCACCGAGCCGGTGAACCGCACCGAGTCCCGTACGCCCGTGGCGTCCGCGAGCTTCTCCAGGTCCGCCCGGTACGGGCCGCCGCCGACGATCAGCAGCACCGCGTCCGGCACGTCGGCGAGGATCTGCGGCATCGCCTCGATCAGGGTGTCCTGGCCCTTGCGCGGCACCAGCCGGGAGACGCAGACCACCACCGGCCGGTCCGCCAGCCCGAGCCGCCGGCGCACCTCCGCGCCCCCGGACGCCGGGTGGAAAGTCGTCTCGTCCACGCCCGGCGGCAGCTGGACCATCCGGGCCGCGGCCTGCGGCCCGACCGCGGCGGCGATCCGGGAGCGGGTGTACTCGCCCAGGTAGGTCAGCACGTCGGTGCCCGCGCCGATCCGGCGCAGCAGCTGCCGGGAGACCGGCAGCTGGGCCCAGGCCGCCTCGTGCCCGTGGGTCATGCCGAGCAGCCGCCCGGCCCCGGCCCGGCGCAGCGTCGGCGCCATCAGCCCGAGCGGGGCGGCGGCGCCGAACCAGACCGAGTCGCACTTCTCCGCCCGCAGGATCTCGGCGGCCCGCCGGGTGACCCGGGGTGTGGGAACCATCACCTTCGTCCGGTCCCGGATCACCGGGAACGGCTGCTCGGCGTCGAAGCGGGCCACCTCGCTGCCGTCACGCCAGGTCGAGGCGTACACCACCACGCTGCCTGCGGGCTGACGGACGGCCATGTTGTGCACGAAGGCCTGGATGCCACCGGGGCGGGGCGGGAAGTCATTGGTGACGATCAAGGTTCTGTGCATCAGGCCACGGCTCGCTCGGTCGGGGGGTGCGCGGTGTACCGCTGGGTGATCCGTACGATAGGTCAACACCATGACCCGCCGGGAACGGAACCGCGCACGGCAACCGTTTGACCCCCGGGTCAGTCCTAGTACCTAGGCCGTCGTCCAGACGCGGCCCGGGCGTCCGTCGGTACGACGCCTCCGGTGGGGACGTCCGAGACGAACGAGGGAGCGCAGTGGAATTGGCCCCGGCCACCGAGCCCGGTTCTTCGCGCGGCCGCCTCGGCCGCCCGCTCGGGGCGCTCGCCGCGCTCGCCGCCACCTGGGTCGCCACCCGCGCCCTGCTGGTACTGCTGGCGACGGGCGTGCTGAAGGCGCCCGGCGGCGACGTCACGGCGGACGTCTGGATGATCTACCACGCCTGGCACGGCGTGCTCCAGACCGGCACCTTCCCGTTCGACGACGTGACCTGGCAGTACCCGCCGGGCGCCGCCCTGGTGATCCTGCTGCCGGGCCTGCTGCCCTGGTCGTACCTGGTCTCGTTCTGGGTGATCTGCGGGATCGCCGACGCCGCCGCGGCCGCGCTGCTGGTGCGCACCGGCCTGCGCCGGGGCCGGGCGCTGACCGGCGCCTGGCTCTGGGTGGTGGGCGTCCCGCTGCTCGGCCCGATGATCTACAACCGCTTCGACGTCATCGTCACCGCGGTCGCCCTGGCCGGCCTGCTGGCGCTGATCCGCCGCCCGGCGGTCGGCGGGCTGCTGCTGGGCCTGGGCGGCATCGTCAAGATCTGGCCGCTGCTCGGCCTGATCGGCACCCCCTCCGGCCGCCGCACCCGCCGCTCCTGGACGCTGGCCGGGGCCACCGCCGTCTCGATCGGCTTCCTGCTGGCGGCCGGGATGAACGGCGCCTTCGACTTCCTGGCCTTCCAGAAGGACCGCGGCATCGAGGTCGAGTCGCTCGGCGCGCTGCCGCTGCACTTCGCCCGGATCGCGGACGGCTGGGACGGCAAGGTCACCATGAACTACGGCTCCCCCGAGATGCTGGGGCCGTGGGTCAGCGTGATCAGCAAGGTGATGATGGCCGGCACCCTGATCGGGTTCGCCTGGCTGCTGCTGTGGCGCTACACCTCCAAGCGGCGCAGCGCGGCCACCATGTACGACGCGGCGCTCTGCGCGCTGCTGATCTTCGTGGTGACCAGCCGGGTGATCAGCCCGCAGTACCTGGTCTGGCTGATCGGCGTCGCGGCGGTCTGCCTGACCGTGCGCAACAGCAGCCAGCGGCCGGTGGCGGTGCTGATCCTGCTCGCCTGCCCGCTCACCCTGGTCGAGTTCCCGACCATGTTCACCCAGGTCCTGGCCAGCGACCCGGCGGCGGTCGCCGTCCTGACCGCGCGCAACCTGCTGCTGCTCGCCGCGGCCCTGCTCTCCTGCGTCCGGCTCTGGCGCTCCACCCGCGGCGAGGCGCCGCTGCCGCCGACCGTGGTGCTGGACCGCGAGCCCGCCGCGCTGCCGGCCGCGGGCTACCCGGTGCGCCCGGGCATCGCCTACGAGCAGGACCTGCTGGACGGCATCGACCGCCCGGGCGCCCCGGCCCAGCAGCGGCGCTGAGCAGGCCTCCAGTCGGCCTTTCGGCCCGTCGGGCGATCAGCGCCTGTCGGGCGATCAGCGTCCGACGGCTGGTCAGCCCGCCAGCGCAGCCACCCGCTCCAGCCAGAGCCGGGTGAACTCCTCCAGCCCGACGCCCAGCTCGCGGCGCATCAGCCGGTCGGTCCACCGCTCCCGGTCCTCGCCCTGCCCGTCGGCCGCGCCGACCGCCCGGTAGAGGGCGACCAGCCGGGCCGCCCCGTGGGTGCGGGCGATCAGCTCGCAGGCCAGCCAGGACTGCTCGTAGGCCTGGGCGATGCCGGCGGCCCCGGCGGCGAAGTCCCGGTCGGCGGGCAGCGCGGTGGGCAGCCGCCCGGCGGCGACGTCCCGGGCCAGCTCGGGGGCCGTCTGCTGCGGGCTGCGGCCGGAGTCGCGGTAGGCGGTCCAGTCGGCGACGCCCTCGGAGAGCCACAGCGGGGTCCAGCCCCGGGTGTCGGCCCGGGTCGCGACGTGGGTGGCCTCGTGGGTGATCACCACCTGGCGGCCGAAGTCGCTGAGCCGTCCGTACGCCTCCGGGTTGACCAGCACCCGGTCCGCCGGGGTGTGCCAGGGCGCGCCGGGGGCGGCCACGGTGACCGCCGCCATGCCCGTCCAGCCGTCCGGGTCGCCCTCCAGCAGCCGGGCGAACTGTTCCTCGGTGGCGGGCCGTTCCAGCAGCAGCCGGCCCGGCCAGGCGCCGCCCCAGACCTCGGTGACGGCGGGCACCGCCCGGTCCGCCACCGCGGCCAGCTCGGCCGGGTCGGGGCCGGCGGCCGGCCCGAGCACCAGGCAGTGCGCGCCCGGCGCCGACCGGAGCGGCCCGAAGTCCCACGGCGCGGGCGGCCCGCTCGCGCTCTCCTCGCGCTCGACCCGCCAGCCCTCCCCGGCCCGGACCAGCTCGATCCGGCGCGGGTACACCACCGGGTACCCGTCGTACCCGGCGACCCGCACCGCCAGGTCGGCGGCGGCGGTCAGCCGCTCCGGCCCGCCGGCGGCGGCGAGCACCAGGTTGCGGAGGGTGGCGGAAGCAGTACCGCGTACGACCCCGGGCGGCTCACCCCCGCGCCCGGGCAACTGCACGACCCGGCCTGCAC
>NZ_JBEXJK010000313.1:0-9688 GCF_040609095.1 Kitasatospora sp. NPDC004799 | reverse complement strand
GGGCGGTCGTGACGGCGGCGGCCACCACCTCGCCGCCGGGCAGCGCGGTGCGCGACAGCACGGCCTCCTCGGCGGGGCGGCGCGGCCGGGTGGTGCCGTCCACCCAGAGCCAGTCGGCCGCGGCGAAGGTCCCGGCGTCGGCGACGGTGTGGCCGCCGGGGCCGCAGGGCAGCAGGCCGGGCGTCAGGGCGGACCCGAGCAGCCGCAGCGCCGGGGCGAGGCCCTGGTGCAGGGCGGTGTCCCGGCAGCGGGTCCACAGGCCGGTGTCCTGCCGGGTCTCGGTGGTCATCGCCCGCCCCGTTCGAATCGCCCGCCCCGCTCGAATCGTCCGCCCCGTTCGAGCAGGCAGACGGCGAGGTCGCCGGTGTCGGGCTCGTGGTCGACGAGGGCGATCCGCTCCTCCCGGCCGGCCGCCCAGGCGGGGTCGGCGGCGAGGGCGGCGAGGGCGCCGGAGGCCGGGTGGCCCGGCGCGGTGCGCACGATCCGGCCGGGGTGGCCCGGCAGGTCGCGCGCGGGGTCGACGGCGGCGCCGGCCACCACCGGGCAGCCGGCCGCGTCCAGCTCGGCCAGCGCGGTGCGGACGGCCGCCGCCACCTCGGCCGGGCCGGTGCCGGTGCGCTGCCACAGCGTGAGCCGCCCGAGGGCGCCGGTGTCGGTCAGCAGCAGCGCCAGGCCGGCGTCCCCGGCGAGGTCCCGTCCGGTCTCGTACGGGAGGGTGGCCTGGTCGAGCACGAACACCGCGACCCGGCGGTGGCCGTGCCGCCGGGCGTAGGCGGCGGCCAGCCGCAGTGCGGCGAACGGGGCGTTGGAGCCGCACTCGGAGACGGCGAAGGACAGCGGGCCGCCGGGGACGCGCTCGGACAGGGCGGTGACGGCGGCGAGCCGGCAGTCCAGGTCCGGGGTGGCGTGGGCGACGACGGCCAGGTCGATCGGCGGGCCCCCGGGGGCCCGGGCCTCGAGGTCGGCGAGCAGCTCCGCGGCCATGGCGGCGAAGGTGTTCCCGCCCGCCTCCCGGACCAGCTCCGGCCGGTGGCCGACGCCGTGGGCCGCCGTCAGGTCGGCGAAGTGGCGCAGCGAGAAGGCGTCGTCGATCCGTGCCCGGCCCGGCGGGAAGCGCCGGTGGGCGATCGCGGCGAGGGCGAGCGGGAAGACGGCGGGCGCCTCCCAGGGCCCCGTCGTCGGTGCGGTCCGTACCGGCATCCTCAGCCGCCCAGTTCCGTGGCCACGAAGTCGGCCAGCGAGCGCACGCTCGCGAAGTGGGCCATCTCCAGCGAGTCGGTGTCGAACTCGACGTCCAGCGACTCCTCCAGCCGCATCAGCAGTTCGAAGACGCCGGTCGAGTCGAGGCCGAGCTCGTCGAAGAGCCGGGATTCCTCGGTGAGTCGGGGCAGGTCGTAGTCGAGCACCTCGCCGAGGGCGGCGGAGATCTCGGTGACGATCCGCGCGCGGTCCGTGCCGGTCGCTCCGGTCATGGTCAGCACTCCTTCCGGGGGATGGACGGGGGGATCCTCAGGCGCGGCCGAGGAGTTCGGGGGCGATCGGGCGCTGGTGGCGCAGTAGGTCCTCGGGCCGGTCGGGCTCGCGGACCAGGTGCGCCTCGCCGTCGAGCACCAGCACCTCGGCCGGGTAGCCGTGGCTGAGGAAGTGCACGGGGGAGGCGGTCGGCCCGTACGCGCCCGAGCGCAGCACCCCGAGCAGGTCGCCCGGGCGCAGCGGCGGCAGCTGGGCCTTCTTGGCCAGCGTGTCGTTGGGCGTGCAGAGCGGGCCGGTGACGTTCCAGACCTCGGTGGCGGGCTCGTCGGCCCGGTTGAGCAGCTTCACCGGGAAGTTGCGCTTGACGAAGGAGCCGATGCCGACCGCCGCCATGTGGTGGTGGGTGCCGCCGTCGGCGACGGCGAAGCGCTCGCCCAGCGACTCCTTCACGTACCGGACCCGGGTGACGTAGGTGCCGGCCAGCGCGGTGAGGTAGCGGCCGAGCTCCATCACCAGCCGGGTGCCGGGGTGGCGTTCGGCGAACGCGGCGAGCAGCGGGTTGATCCCGGCGGCCAGCTTCGGCAGGTCGAGGTCGCGCTCGCCGTCGAAGTAGGCGACCCCGAGCCCGCCGCCGACGTCCACCAGCTCCAGCCCGAAGTCCAGGGCGGCGGACAGGCGTTCGGCCAGGTCGAGGATCCGCTCGGTGTTCTCGACGACGGTGTCCTCGACCAGGATGCGGGTGCCCATGTAGACCTGCACGCCGATCACCCGGACCGCCGGGTGGCGGGCCACCAGCCCCGGGTCGGCGAGCAGTTGGGCCTCGTCGATGCCGAACTGGCGGGCCTTGCCGCCCATGGTGAGGCCGGAGCCCTTGACCGAGAAGCTCGGGTTCACGCGGAGCGCGACCGGGGCCACCACCCCGCGCCCGCGGGCGAGTTCGTCGATCAGCGCGAGTTCCTGGAAGGACTCGCAGACGATCGCCGCGATCTCCTCGTCCAGGCAGGCGAGCAGCTCCTCCCGGCTCTTGCCGGGCCCGAGGAAGATGATGTCCCGGCCCTCGACCCCGGCCTGCCGGGCGGTGCGCAGCTCGGTGAGCGAGGAGACCTCGGCGCGGGCGCCGTGGGCGTGCAGCAGGGCGCAGACGGCCAGGTTGGGGTTGGACTTGAGGGAGAAGAAGACCTGCAGGCGCGGGTCCAGCTGCTCGCGCAGCTCGCGCATCCGCCCGGTCAGGGCGTCCCCGTCGTAGAGGAAGAGCGGGGTGCCGTACCGCTCGGCGATCTCGGTGACGGGTGTGCCCTGGATCTCGAAGACGGCGCTCACGGCCGGTCCCCCCTCTCGCGCCCGGCGAGCCGGACGGCGATCTCCTCGTCGATGGTGGTCAGTTCCTCCGCCGAGTCCGCGACGACGATCCCGTACAGCCGGCCGTCGGCCGGGGCGTCGCCGCCGGTGAACGCGGCGTTGACGGTGGCGAAGTTGTTCACCAGCAGGCCGCGACCGCGGGCCGGGTCGAGCAGCAGGCCGTCGAGCCGCTCGCGCAGGGCGTCGAAGGCGAGCGGTTCGGTCAGCCGCAGCGGGTAGTGGCGGGCGACGGCGACCTGTCCCGGCTTGACGAACCGTTCCTGCAGGCGGACCTGGTACGTGGACATGTTGTTGCGGGCGTTGATCTCGATCACCGGGTAGAGCCCGCCGTCCGGGTCCACCATGGCGTCCACGCCCACCACGCCGTGGAAGCCGTCGGCGGCCAGCCGGCCGCCGAGCCGGTCCGCGGCGGTGCGCAGCTCGTCGACCTGGGCGGCGGACAGCCGGGCGGGCATCCGGTGGCCCTTGTGGACGCCGTCCTCGGTGAGCTGCTCCTTGACGAAGTCGAACGCCACCGAGCCGTCCAGGCCCACGGTGAACTGGTAGTTGAGGTCGGCGGCCTTGTCGACCCACTCCTCGACCACCATGGCGATCCGCTCCCGGCCGGAGCCCTCGACCTGCTTGGCGATCATCCCGAGGATGCGCTCGCCGCGGCGCCGGCTGCTCAGCCGGGCGATGCCCTTGCCGGAGACGCCGAACGCCTCCTTCACCACGGCCCGGCCGTCGCCGAGTTCGGCGTCCACGGCCGTGAAGGCGGCGGCGAGTTCGGCGAGCGTCTCGCAGGCCCAGCCCCTCGGCTGGCGCAGGCCGAGCTCGTCGGCGAGCCGGCGGCTGTAGACCTTGCTGTTGACGGCCTTGCAGGTGGCCGCGGACGGGCCGGCGAGCGGCAGCCCGGTGGCCGCGGCGAGGCGCTCCTCCGGTTCGGACACCCCGTGGACGGCGATCCGGCAGCCCTCGGCGGCCAGGTCGGCCAGTTCGGCGAGCAGCGCCGGGTCGGCCAGCGCGTCCGCGGTGACGGTGCGCTGAGGGTCCTGGACGGCCGGGACGTGGACCCGCGGCAGCTCCAGGCCGAGGCCGGCCAGGTAGCCGAGGTAGTCCCGGTCCGGCCGGGTCTTGAGCACCACGTGGTCCCGGCCGCCGGCCAGCAGCAGGGCGAACTCGTCCATCCGGTTGACCACGGCGCCGGCGCCGGCGGCGGAGAGCCGGGGCAGGGTGTGCTCGCCGAGCGCCCACTGCTGCTCCACCTCGAAGTTGCCCAGGAAGAGGAAGCGGGCGTCCGGCGCCCCGGTCAGGGCGAGCGACAGCCGGGCGGCGAAGTCCGGGGCCGGGGCCTCCGGGCGCGCGGCGGAGTCGGGGGTCGGGGCTCCTGCGCGGGCGGCGAGGTCCGGGGCTCCTGTGCGGGCGGCGGAGTCCGGGGCCGGGGCGGCCCCCGTGCGGGCGCCCATCAGTGCCGCACCACCATCGCGGCGAAGGACTGGCCGAGCCCCGCGGAGGTCATCAGGTAGGTGTCCCCGGGCCGCAGCAGGCCGAGTTCGAGCGCCGACCGGTAGTTGATGAAGGGGTCGGCGCAGAAGCAGTGGCCGGTGCGGGCGATGTTCTCCAGGAAGATCCGGTCCCGGTCGATGCCGAGCGCGTTGGCGGCGACCGTCCAGGAGACCCGGTTGACGTTGTGCGGCAGCACCAGGTCGAGGTCGCCGACGCCCAGGCCGGCCGCGGCCAGGGCGCCGTCGATGACCTCGGCCATCGCGTCCTGGTAGATCCGCTTGGCCTCGCGGGCGCCCTCGGCGTCGAGGTCGATGACGCCGTCCTCGCGGCCGTGGATGCGGGCGTGGTAGCCGAGCACCCGGTTGCGGTCGCCGCCGGCGCTCACCAGCAGGGCGGTGACGCCCTCGCCCATGATCGAGACGTCCTCGACCCACTGGGAGAACGGGGTGAGCGTCTTGTCGCCGGCCAGCACCAGCGCGAGCGCGTCCGGGTCCCCGTCCGCGGCCAGCAGGGTGCCGGCCGCGTCCACCGCGAGCAGGCCGGTCGCGCACCCGTGGTCGGCCACCGAGAACACCTTCGCCCGGCGCAGCCCGAGCGACTCGCAGACCGTCCGCAGCGGGCTGAGCGGGTACGGCGCGGTGGTGCGCAGGCCCTTGGCCCGCACCACGTACCGGATCCGGTCCTCCTGCCCGGCGAGGTCGTCCAGCTTGCCCGCCGCGGTGGTCAGCAGCTCCGCCTCGGACTGGTCGGGGGCCTGGCAGATCCGGTCGAGGCCGTACAGCCTGGTGAACCGGCGCACCTGCTGGTCGGTCAGCCCCAGCGGCTCCCGCAGCTGTTCGACCGAGACCGTCGGTGGCAGGTAGCTCGATACCGCTTCTATCGACGTCATGCGACGGGGCCTCCTCGCGACAAGGATCGGAGCCCCACCAGATTCGCCGGGAACGCTGACAGGCTGCTGACGCCCGGCTGATCGCCGGACGGCAGGCAGCCCGGGGTGGCGTCAGGCCGGTCCGGCCTACGCCTGCTTGACCGAGATGCGTCCGTTGCTGGTGCTCAGGGTGAGCTGGTACTGGCCGGACGGGTCGTCGGAGACCCCGATGTCCTTGTGGCCGTTGCCGGTCTTCGCGGACACCTTGTACTTGGCGGCCGGCACCGTCAGGGTGATGGCGCCGTTGGAGGTGGACGCGGAGACGTCCTGCGGCTTGGCCGAGACGATGTCGATCGCGCCGTTGCTGGTCTGGGCCTGGATCCGGTCGCCGTTCAGCCCGCGCCCGGTGATGGCGCCGTTGGTGGTCTTCACCTCCGTGCTGCCCTTCACCCCGTCCAGGTTGACCGACCCGGAGTGGGTGGAGACCTGCACGCTGCCCACCTGGGAGAGGCTGACCGCGCCGGAGGAGGTCCCGCCGGTGATCGGCAGCCCCGCGGGGACCTCGACGGTGTAGGTGACCGAGCAGTGCTGGCCGCAGCCGCCGAGCACCAGGACGCCGTTCTCGACCCGGCTGGTCACGCCCGGCTTGTCGTTCTTGTAGCTGACCGACCGGTGCACGGAGACCTTGTCGAGGCCGTCCTTGCCGCGCAGGGTCACGCCGCCGGAGGTGGTGTCGAGCTTCACCGCGGTGATCCTCTCGCTCACCGTGGCGTCGTCGGAGAAGTTGCTGTCGGGAGCCAAACCGCAGGCGCTCAGACCGCCCACGGCGGCCGCGAGGGCGACGACGGACGCGAGACGGCCGGACTGCTGGCGCATGTCATTCCCCAGATCTGGAAGGCGTTGCTACAGGCCCCGTTCGCGGGGCGGACCGTTCGAAGCTACCCCGCCGGAAAAGTCGCGGACCATGGGGCTAACCCCCCTGTCCTGAGCGGGAGTTCCCCCGATCGGCGGACGTCAGGCGAATGTCAGTTCCGGGTCAGCGCGCCCGTTCAGAGTCGAGGCATGACAGCGCTGACGGCACGGGCCCCCGAGCGGACCCTGGGCGTACTGGGCGGCATGGGCCCGGCGGCGACCGCGGAGTTCCTGCGGCTGCTCGCGGCCGACGCGCCGGCGGTCACCGACCAGCAGCACCCCCGGCTGCTGCTGCTCTCCGAGCCGGGCATCCCGGACCGCACCGCCGCGATCCTGAGCGGCGACCAGGAGCCGGCCCGGCGGGTGCGGGAGGGCCTGCGCACGCTGGCCGGCTGGGGGGCGGACCTGCTGGCCGTCCCCTGCAACACGGCGCACGTCTTCCTGGACGGCTTCGCCGCCGCCTCGCCCGTCCCGGTGGTCGACATCGTCGACGCCACCCTGGACGAGGCCGCCCGGCTGAGCCCGGACGGCGGCTGGCTCGCCGCGACCACCGGGACCGTGCTCAGCGGCCTCTACCAGCGCCGGGCCGCGGCCCGGGGCTACCGGCTGCTGCTGCCGGACGGCGGGACCCAGCAGGCCGTCCACGGGGCCGCCGAACGGGTGAAGGCCGGACGGGCCGAGGAGGCCGGCGCCGCCTTCCGGGAGGCCGTCGGCGGGCTCTGGCGGCGCCGCCGGCTGCCGGTGGTGGCGGCCTGCACCGAGCTACCGCTCGCCTACCGCAGCGCGGGGCTGCCGGCGGAGCTGATGGTCTCCAGCCTGGCCGCGCTCTCCCGGGCCTGCATCGCCGAGCTCTACCGCAGCGTCCCGGTGCGCTCCTGAGCGCACGTGCGAACGGACCGGCCCCGGCGCTGCGGGTGAGCGCCGGGGCCGGGCCGTACGGGCCTCTCCGGGGCCGGTCAGCCGCAGCCGCCGGCGTGGCCGTCGTCGACGGACCGGGCGCCGAGCCCGACCGCCGGGGCGGCCGGCGCCGGCAGCGCCGCGGCGGGCACCGCCCGGGCCCGCAGGTGGGCGACGAAGTCCGGCAGCCGGTCCAGCCCCCAGAAGCGGTTGAAGCCCTGGACGAAGAACGGCACGCCGAACACCCCGTCGTCGCAGATGTCCTTGAGCAGCAGCGCCCCCTGCCGGCGCAGCTCGGGATCGTCGCTCGCCCCGGCCAACTCCGCCGGGTCCAGGCCCAGTTCGTCCCCGATCCCGGCGATCACGGCCCGGTCGCAGATGTCCCGGCCCTGCTCCCAGCGGGCCCGGTAGGCGGCCGCCACGAACTCCGCGCCGCGGCCCCCGCGCAGGGCCACCAGGTAGGCCAGGTGGGGGACCTCCCACACCGGGTCGCGGTCCACCGGCCAGCGGAGCTCCACCCCCCGCGCGGCGGTCAGCCGCCGCACGTCCTGCAGCACGTACAGGTGCTTGGCCCGGGACATCGCGGTGTACGGGAACGAGCCGCCGAGCCCGGCCAGCAGCTCCTCGCTGGTGCGGTCGGGCTCGAAGAACGGCCGCCACTCCACCGCGTCGGCCACGTCCGGGTGCCGCTCCAGCAGCTCCCGGTAGGCGAGCCAGGAGTACGGGCTGCGCAGCGAGAAGTAGAACCGCGGCGCCTTGCCGGAGCCGCTCAAAGGACCAGCCCGCCGTCGATGCCGAAGACCTGGCCGGTGATGTACGAGGCGCGGTCCGAGAGGAGGAAGGCCACCAGGTCGGCGACCTCCTCCGGGCGGCCGAGGCGGCCCAGCGGGATGCGCCCGGCGAGGCCGTCGCCGGCGTCCCCGGCCAGGCCGGAGGTCATGTCGGTCTCGATGAAGCCGGGCGCCACGGCGTTGACCCGGATGCCGCGCGGGGCGACCTCCTTGGCCAGCGCCTTGGAGAAGCCGATGATCCCGGCCTTGGACGCCGAGTAGTTGGTCTGGGTGGCGTTGCCGTACACCCCGGCCACCGAGGACATCGTCACCAGCGCGCCGGCCCGGCGCTTCATCATGGCGAACACCGCCGCCCGGCAGACGTGGTACGTGCCGTCCAGGTTGACCCGCATGACGTCCTGCCAGGCCTGCTCGGTGAGCAGCACCAGCGGGTTGTCCCGGACGATGCCGGCCGAGGAGACCACCGCGTGGAGCGGGCCCAGCTCCTGCTCGGCCGCCCGGACGAAGGCCTCGGCCTGCGCGCGGTCGGCCACGTCGACCCGCCGGGCCAGCACCCGGGCGCCGGCCGCCTCGGCCTCCTTCGCGGTCTCCGCGGCGGCCTCCTCGCGGGACTGGTAGCAGAACGCCACGTCGTAGCCGTCGGCGGCGAGCCGGGCCACCACGCTGCGCCCGATACCCCGGGACCCTCCGGTCACCAGGGCGACCCGTCGTGCGGACATCATGACCTCCCAGGGGTCGTGGTTCCGGGCGTCCGGAGGACCTCCGCCGGGCGCAGCGCCAGCGTCAACTGGCCGACCTCCAGCACCGGGTGGCCGTCCACGGTGCTGCGGCCGCAGGTGATGACGGTCTCGCCGAGGTCGCGGACCAGGGTGACCTCGTGCACCAGGACCGAGCCGGGGCGGACCGGGCCGAGCACCTTGACGTCCCGGGTCCTGGCCAGCAGCACGACCTGCCCGGAGAGCACGTCGGCGTTCGGCCGCTCCCAGCAGGCCAGCAGCACCGCGGACTGCGCCCAGGACTCCAGCAGCTGGCCCAGCGGGTAGTCGTACTCCTCGTTGGGGGCGTCGTCGGGCACGTCCCGGTAGGCGGGCTCGGCGAGGGTGACCGCCTTGTACGCGACCAGCCGGCGGCCCGGTTCGACCTCGGCGATCCGGTCGACCAGCAGCGCGGGGTGGCGGTGCGGGACGACCGACTTGATGGCGGCGGTGTCCTTCACCGGACCTCCCGTGGGTAGAACAGGGTGATCTCGGCGGCGGGGCGGTCGTCGGCGGAGACCCGGGCGCTGACCCGGACCCCGTCGTCGTCGCGCTGGATCCGGGCGTCGACGGCGATCTCCTCGCCGGGCCGCACCGGGCTCAGGAACCGCGCCCGGGTGAGCTCGGCCCGGCCGGGGCTGGGCACGGCGGCCGCGGCGGCCAGCTCGTGGACGTACTGCACCAGGCCGAAGCCGGGGACCAGCGGCAGGCCGGGGTAGTGGCCGCGCAGGAACGGTTCGTCGGCGGCCAGCACGACGGTGCCCCGGACGTGCCGCGACACCGGCTCGCCGGCCGCGCCGCCGGGCTCGGGGCGGCCCTGCGGCTCCGCCACGGTCAACGCTCTGAGCATCATGGTCTGTCCCTCCTCTGGGTCCGGCCCCGTGGTGGACGGGCGGACGGGTGGCCGGGGCACCGGACGGCCGGGGTCGCCGGGGTACCGGGGGTGCCGGGGTCGCCGGAGCGCCGGGGTGGCCGGGTGCCGGTGGCCCTGGTCAGCCGCCGAGCAGCGCGCAGCCGACCGTGCCGTCCCGGTCGACGCAGGTCACCAGCGCCAGCCCGGCCGCGGGCAGCCGGCCCTCGTCGGCGGCGGCCAGCACCGCGGCCAGCTGAGGCCGGATCGCCGACCTCGGCGCGGAGCGGGTGATCGC
>NZ_JBEXJK010000312.1:0-9707 GCF_040609095.1 Kitasatospora sp. NPDC004799 | reverse complement strand
GGTGACCTGGTCGGCCCACCAGGTGCCGAGCGGGGCGAGCTCGGACAGCGGGGCCCGCTTTCCGCCGCTGGAGGCGCCCGAGTTGTTGTAGGCGGGCACGAAGACCAGGTCCTTGAAGTAGCCGCCGCCCTTGCCCTCGTGCACGCAGTGGCCGGCCGTCCAGACCAGGTTGCTCCTGCCCGGGTGCTGCGGGTCGCTGATCACCGTCGCCGAGCAGTTGCCGCGGCCGCCCTTGGCGGAGAAGAACACCTTGCCGGAGGGCTGCTTGGTGTACGGCCGGGGCATCGCCGCGGCCTTGACCAGCGGGGGCTCGGGGTCGGTCACGCCGTCGTCGGTGGACGGCCCGGGCGTGGCGGGGGCGGGCGTGGCGGGGGCCGGCTTGGCGGCGGGCGGGGCCGGGTCGGCGGGCTTGGAGTCGCCCATCTTGTCCGGATCCCAGAAGTCCTTCACCACCGGGTTGTTGAAGACGTGCTTGGACGCCCACTTGTCCCAGTCCTCGAACTTCCACTTCTTCAGGTCGTCCCAGCTCCTGGGCAGCCCCTCCAGCAGGCCGGTCGGCAGCCCGGACGGCAGGGTGATCCCGCCGATCGCGCCGCCCGAGCCCGCGGCCGGGGCCGCGACGGAGGAGGGCGGCGGGGCGGGAGTCCCGCCGCCCGCCGGGCCGTCCGGCCCGCAGGCGCTCACGGCGAGCAGGGTGCCCGCGGCCAGCGCGGCGGCCAGGGCTGACCGGTGGATCGTTGGCATCTGTGCGCTTCCCCCTGTGCTCGGTCGGTCGGTGCTGGGCGGTGCCGGGCCGCCGGGCGGCGCCGGGGCCGGGCGGTGGGTGCCCGGCCGGTTCGCGGAACGGCGCTCCGCCGCCCTGGAGTCTTCCATCGCCGTCGAGGACGGCGCTGCCCGCCCCCCGGGTTGCGGCGTCGGCCGCAGGTCACCGATCCGCCTTCCGGGCCCGGCCGTTGCACCGGCGCAGCAGGGCATTCCGTCCCGGATGGGGACAATCGCCGATTCTCACCCGGACGAGTGAGCGGTCCTTGTGATCACCCGTCAGGGATAGGTAACCCTTACCTGACGCGACGGTGCGAGCGCCCGCCGATCCCCTCCACCACAGCGCGCGTCCGCACCCCCACGCGCCCCAAGGAGCAGCCTTGAGCACCGCCGCCCTCACCGGAGCCCCGCCCGTACCGGCGCCCACCGTGGCGCAGGCCCACCGGCACGACCTGCTGCTGCACCCCGACCCGGCCGTCGCCGCCGAGCAGGCCGGACTGGAGGCCCTGCTGCGCTGCTGGACGAGGGAGACCGGGGCGCGGCCCGGCCCGGACGGCCGGCTGCGGATCGCCGTCCTCGGCGGGGCCGCCCGGCTCACCGCCCCGGTCCGCTACTGGTCGCCCGGCGGCTGGCACCGCTTCGGGCCCGCCACCCTCGCGGTCGGCGGGGCCGGAGCAGCCGGCGAGGGCGGTGCGGTCGAGGAGGGGGCCGAGGCCCCGGTGGACGCCGTCACCGCCGCCGCGCTGCTCGCCGCCGCGGCCGCCGAACGGCCCGACCCCGGGCAGGTCGCCGACCTGGCCGGCCGGGTCGCCGACTCGGTCGTGCGCACCGCCGAGATCCTCGCCCACCGCCGCACCGCCGCCGCGCCCGGCGGCCCGGAGCGCTCGCACTTCCTCGCCGCCGAGCAGTCCCTGCTCCTCGGCCACCCGCTGCACCCCACGCCGAAGAGCCGCGACGGCCTCGGCCCGGCCCAGAGCGCCGCCTACTCGCCCGAACTGCACGGCTCCTTCCAACTCCACTGGTACGCCGTGGACCGCGAGCTGCTGGCGTCCGGCTCCGCCGTCGCCGAGAGCGCCGAACGGCTCACCGCCGGCCTGCTCGACGGCGGCCCGGCGCTGCCGCCCGGCACCGCCGCCGTCCCGCTGCACCCCTGGCAGGCCCGCGAACTCGCCCACCGCCCGGCCGTCGCCGCCCTGTTCGCCGACGGGCTGCTGCACGACCTCGGCCCGGCCGGCGAGCCCTGGTACCCCACCTCCTCGGTGCGCACCGTCTACCGGCCCGGCACCCCGTGGATGCTCAAGCTCTCGCTCGGCCTGCGGATCACCAACTCCCGCCGGGAGAACCTGCGCAAGGAGCTGCACCGCGGCCTGGAGATGCACCGGCTGCTGGAGAGCGGGCTGGCCGCCGAGTGGCGGGCCGCCCACCCCGGCTTCGACATCGTCCGCGACCCGGCCTGGATCGGCGTCGACCACCCCGACCTCGGGGACCCGGGCGGCCTGGACACCGTCCTGCGCGCCCAGCCCTTCGCGCCCACCGAGCGCGCGCTGTGCGTCGCCGGGCTGGTCGCCGAACAGCCGCTGGGCACCGGCGACACCGTGCCCTCCCGGCTCGGCGACGTCCTGCGGGCGCTGGCCGCGCGCTGCGCCCGCCCGCTGCCGACCGTGGCCGCCGAATGGTTCCTGCGCTACCTGGACGCGGTCGTGCTGCCCATCCTCTGGCTGGACGGCCGGGGCGGCATCGCCCTGGAGGCGCACCAGCAGAACAGCCTGGTGCTACTGGACGCCGAGGGCTGGCCGTGCGGCGGCCGCTACCGCGACAACCAGGGCTACTACTACCGGGAGAGCGCCACCGCGCGGCTCGCCGCCCGGCTGCCCGGGCTCGGCGCGGACAGCGACACCTTCCTGCCGGACGACGTGATCGACCACCACTTCGCCTACTACCTCGGCATCAACCACGTGCTCGGCCTGATCGGCGCCTTCGGCTCCCAGCGGCTCGCCGACGAAGCGGTGCTGCTGGCCGCGCTGCGCCGGTTCCTGGCCGGCCCGCGGGCCGCCGCCACCGGCTCGGCGCTGCCCGCGCTGCTGCTGGACGCGCCCACGCTGCCCTGCAAGGCCAACCTGCTCACCCGGATCAACGGCATGGACGAGCTGGTCGGCCCGGTCGCCAGCCAGTCCGTGTACGTGGACATCCCCAACCCGGTGGCGGGCGTCTGATGCCGCACGCCCTGCCCGGGTGGGGCGCCGTCCCCACCCCGGCCGGCGGGTTCCGGCTCGCCCCGGTCCGGCTGCCCGCCGACCTGGCCCTGCTCGCCGGCTGGATGAACGACCCCGAGGTCGACGCCTTCTGGGAGCTGGCCGGGCCGCCGGAGGTCACCGAGCGGCACGTCCGGGCCCAGCTGGACGGCGACGGCCGCAGCCTCCCGTGCCTCGGCCTGCTCGACGGCGAGCCGATGAGCTACTGGGAGGTCTACCGCGCCGACCTCGACCCGCTCGCCGCGCACTACCCGGCCCGGCCGTACGACACCGGCCTGCACCTGCTGCTCGGCCCCGCCGCCAGCCGTGGCCGCGGGCTGGGCGCCGTCCTGCTGGCCGCCCTCGCAGAATTGATTCTGCGTCGGAATCCGCGCTGCGAACGGGTGGTGGCCGAACCGGACGTCCGCAACCGGCGGTCCGTCCGGGCCTTCGAACGGGCCGGATTCCGGGCCGCCGCCGAACTCGACCTGCCCGGCAAACGCGCCGCGCTGATGGTCCGCGACCGGGCCGACGGGCCCGCCGCGCAGACCCGACTCCCCGCCTAGGACAGCCCTGTGGACACCTCGACACCCCCTCCGTACGACCTGCTCGGCGTCGGCATCGGCCCGTTCAACCTCTCGCTCGCCGCGCTCGCCGAGCCCGTCCCCGGCCTGCGCACGCTCTTCTGCGACCAGCGCCCGGAGTTCCGCTGGCACCACGGGATGCTGGTGGACGGGGCCCGGATGCAGGTGCCGTTCCTCGCCGACCTGGTCTCGCTGGTCGATCCGACCAGCCCGTGGTCCTTCCTCAACTACCTGCGGGCGCAGGACCGGCTGTTCCCGTTCTACTTCGCCGAGCGCTTCCAGCTGCCGCGCCGCGAGTACGACCACTACTGCCGCTGGGCCGCCGAACGGCTGGCCAACTGCCGCTTCGGCACCGAGGTCACCGCCCTGCACTGGGACGCCCCCTGGTACCGCGCCGAGCTGACCGACACCGCGACCGGCCGGCGCTCCGAGGTCAGGGCCCGCAACCTCGCCCTCGGCGTCGGCACCCGGCCGGTGCTGCCCGAGGCCTTCGCCGCGCTGGCCGGCCACCCGCGGGCCTTCCACTCCGCCGAGTACCTGGACCGCCGCGCCGACCTGGCCGGCGCCCGGGACATCACCGTCGTCGGCAGCGGGCAGTCCGGCGCCGAGGTCTTCCTCGACCTGCTCCGGCGCCACGAGGGCGACGGCGTCCGGCTGCGCTGGCTCACCCGGACCAGGGCGCTCGCGCCCATGGAGTACTCCAAGCTCGGCCTGGAGCACTTCACCCCCGACTACACCCGCTACTTCCACGGCCTGCCCGCCCCCGTCCGGGACGCGCTGGTCGCCGCCCAGTGGCAGCTGCACAAGGCCGCCAGCACCGAGACCCTCGCCGAGATCCACGACCACCTCTACGAGCGCACCATCGGCCGCCCGATCGACGCCGCCCCGGTCGAGATCACCCCCGGCACCGCCGTCACCACCGCCCGCCCCGGCCCCTGCGGGGGCCTCGAACTGCACTGCCGGCACACCGACTCCGGCGCCGAGCACCTGCTGCGCACCGACGCCGTGGTGCTCGCCACCGGCTACCGGGCGGCCCGCCCGGCCGCGCTCGAACCGCTCGCCGAGCTGATCGACTGGGACGAGGCCGGGCGCTACCGGGTCGACCTGGACCACCGGGTCGCCACCCGGCCCGAGCTCACCGGCGGGCTGTACGTCCAGAACGCCGAGCTGCACACCCACGGCGTCGGGACGCCGGACCTCGGGCTCGGCGCCCACCGGGCCGCGGTGATCCTCAACGCCGTCACCGGGCGCGCCGTCCACCGGCTGCCCGGCCGCACCGCCTGGACCGGCTTCGCGCCGCCCGTCCCCGCCGCTTCGCCCGCCCCCGCCCCCGCCCCTGCCCCCGCTTCCGCTCCCGCCCCCGCGCACCTCGACCGGACCCCCGCCGTCCCCCGCCCCCAGGAGTTGACCCGTGCCGCAACCGTCGGCGGCTGAACCGCCGCTCCACCTGCCCCCGCACCTCACCGCCGGGCACTGGCAGCGGGCCGGCCGCGCCCTGCTGGCCAAGATGCTGGGCGAGTTCGCCTACGAGGAGCTGCTCCGCCCCGTCCCCGGCGACGCGCCCGGCGAGTACCGGCTGGAGCTGCCCGAGGCCGAGTACCGCTTCACCGCCCGGCGCGGCGCCTACGACAGCTGGCAGGTCGACCCGGAGTCCGTCCGCTGCGACCGCCCGGACGGCCTGGACCCGCTGCGCTTCCTCCCGTACGCCCGGCAGACCCTCGGCATGCGCGGCGAGACCACCGGCCACCTGATCCGCGAGCTCTCCGCCACCCTGACCGCCGACGCCCGCCAGCTCGCCACCGCGCTGACCGCCGCCGAACTCGCCGACCTCGACCACACCGCGCTGGAGGGCCGGCAGACCGGCCACCCCTGGATCGTCCCCAACAAGGGCCGGATCGGCTTCTCCGCCGCCGACGCCGCCCGCTGGGCCCCGGAGGCCCGCAGCCCGCGCCCGCTGCCCTGGATCGCGGTGCACCGCCGGCTCGCCGAGTACCGCGGCGTGCCCGGCCTGGAACGCCCCGAGCAGCTGTACGCCCGCGAGCTGGACGACGTGGACGCGCTGCGCGCCGCGCTCGGCCCGGACGCCGGGGACTACCTGTTGCTGCCCGTCCACCCCTGGCAGTGGGACCAGACCGTCCTGCCGCTGTTCGCCCCCTGGATCGCCTCCGGCGAGATCGTCCCGCTGCCCTCGGACGGCGACCCACGGCTGCCCCAGCAGTCCATCCGCTCCTTCTTCAACACCGCCCACCCCGAGCGCTGCACCGTCAAGCTGCCGCTGTCCATCCTCAACACCCTGGTCTGGCGCGGCCTGCCGGTCGAGCGCACGCTGGCCGCGCCCGCCGTCACCGCCTGGCTGCTCGGGCTGCGCGACGCCGACCCGTACCTGCGCGACGAGTGCCGGGTGATCCTGCTCGGCGAGATCGCCTCCGTCACCGTCGACCACCCGCTCTACCGCGAGCTGCCCGAGGCGCCGTACCAGTACAAGGAACTGCTCGGCGCGATCTGGCGCCAGCCGCTCGGCCCCTTCCTGGACGGCGGCGAGCGGGCCCGCACGCTGGCCTCGCTGCTGCAGACCGGCTCCGACGGGCGGGCGCTCGTCGCCGAGCTGATCGCCCGCTCCGGGCTGCTCCCCGGGGACTGGACCGCCCGGCTGTTCGCCGCGATGATGCCGGCGCTGCTGCACTTCCTCTACCGCTACGGGCTGGTCTTCTCCCCGCACGGCGAGAACGCCATCGTGGTCTTCGACGACTCCGACGTGCCGGTCCGGCTCGCGGTCAAGGACTTCGTGGACGACGTCAACCTCAGCGGGGAGGACCTCCCCGAACTGCGCGGCCTGCCCGCCGACGTGGCCGAGGTGCTGCTGCGGGAGACCCCGCAGGGGCTCTGCCAGTTCATCCACTCCGGGCTGTTCGTCGGCGTCTTCCGCTACCTCGCCCCGCTGCTGGAGGCGCAGACCGGGCTGCCCGAGACCGAGTTCTGGGCCCTGCTGCGCGCCGAGGTGCGGCGCTACCAGGAGCGCTTCCCCGAGCTGGGCGAGCGCTTCGAGCTGTTCGACCTGTTCCGCCCCCGGATCGACCGGCTCTGCCTCAACCGCAACCGGCTGCTGCTGGACGGCTACCAGGACCGGCCGCACCGCCCGCACGCCGCCCGGTACGGGACGGTGCCGAACGCGCTGGTCTCCGTGGACGTGCGACTGCCCGGCCAACGCGACCGGATTGTCACCCCCGCCCCGTAGGGTGGGAGGGTCATGACGAACGACTCCGAATCCCACGACTCCGAATCCCAGCGGGCGGCGGACCTCGGCGACGAGGCCGAGGAAGCCGTCACCGTCCCCCGCGCGCGGATCCCCGAACTGCTGCACGCCGCGGTGGCGGCCGTCGGCGGTGTGGAGCGCCCCGGCCAGGTCCGGATGGCCGAGGCCGTCGCCGACGCCGTCGACAACGCCGAGCACCTGCTCGTCCAGGCCGGCACCGGCACCGGGAAGTCCCTCGCCTACCTGGTGCCCGCGCTCGCCCACGGCGACCGCGTGGTGGTCGCCACCGCCACCCTGGCGCTGCAACGCCAGCTGGTGGAGCGGGACTTGCCGCGCACGGTCGAGGCGCTGCACCCGGTGCTGCGCCGCCGCCCGCTGTTCGCGATGCTCAAGGGCCGCTCCAACTACCTGTGCCTGCACCGGGCCAACGAGGGCACCCCGAGCGACGAGGGCGAGGGCCTGTTCGACCCGGTGGACGCGCTCGGCGGGCCCACCGGGAAGCTCGGGCAGGACGTGCTGCGGCTGCGCGAATGGGCCGACGAGACCGACACCGGGGACCGCGACGACCTCAGCCCCGGCGTCTCCGACAAGGCCTGGGCCCAGCTCTCGGTCACCTCCAAGGAGTGCCTGGGCGCCACCCGCTGCCCGTACGGCCAGGAGTGCTTCGCGGAGAAGGCGCGGGAGCGGGCCAAGCTGGCGGACGTCGTGGTCACCAACCACGCGATGCTCGCGATCGACGCGATCGAGGGCGCGCCGGTGCTGCCCGAGCACGGGCTGCTGATCGTGGACGAGGCGCACGAGCTGGTCAACCGGGTCACCGGGGCGGCCACCGCCGAGCTGACCGTCGGCGCGGTCAACCGGGCGGTGAAGCGGGCCGCGCGGCTGGCCAACGAGAAGGCGGTGGACCAGCTCCAGGCCGCCGCCGAGAACTACCACGGCCTGATGGAGACGGCCCAGCCCGGCCGGGTGGAGGAGCTGCCGGAGTACCTGGCGTACGCGGTCACCGCGATCCGGGACGCCTCCCGCCAGGTGATCACCTCGCTGGGCGAGACCAGGGACAAGGGGCTCAGCGACGAGGACGCCGTCCGCAAGCAGGCGATGGCCTCGGCCGAGGCGCTGCACGAGACGGCCGAGCGGCTGCTGGAGGACTCCGAGTACGACGTGGTCTGGATCGAGCGCAGCGACCGCTACGGGCTGGGCACCGCCTCGCTGCGGGTCGCCCCGCTGAGCGTCTCCGGGCTGCTGCGCGAGGGGCTGTACAAGGAGCGCTCGGTCGTCCTCACCTCGGCCACGCTCAAGCTCGGCGGGGACTTCAACGGCGTCGCCGCCTCGGTCGGCCTGCCCTCCGAGACGCGGCTGCCGGACGTCCGCACCGCCGGGGACAACCCCGAGCCGGGGTTCGGGGAGGACGCCGTCCCGCACTGGCGCGGGATCGACGTCGGCTCGCCGTTCAAGTACCCCAAGCAGGGCATCCTGTACGTCGCCAGGCATCTGGCCGATCCCGGGCGCGACCCCGAACGGCCGGACATGCTGGACGAGTTGGCCGAGCTGATCGGCGCGGCCGGCGGGCGGACGCTGGGCCTGTTCTCCTCGATGCGCGGCGCCCAGACGGCCGCCGAGGCGATGCGCGAGCGGCTGGACCACCGCATCCTGCTCCAGGGCGAGGACACCCTGGGCGAGCTGATCCGGGAGTTCGCCTCGGACGCGACCACCTGCCTGTTCGGCACGCTCTCGCTCTGGCAGGGGGTGGACGTGCCCGGTTCGGCCTGCCAGCTGGTCGTGATGGACCGGATCCCGTTCCCCCGGCCGGACGACCCGCTGATGAGCGCCCGCCAGAAGGACGTCGAACAGCGCGGCGGGAACGGCTTCATGGCCGTCGCGGCGACGCACGCGGCGCTGCTGATGGCGCAGGGCGCCGGCCGGCTGGTGCGCGCGGCCGACGACCGGGGCGTGGTCGCGGTGCTGGACCCGCGGGTGGAGACCAAGCGGTACGGGGGCTTCTTCCGGTCCTCGATGCCGGAGTTCTGGTACACCACGGACCGCAACCAGGTGCGCCGCTCACTGGCGGCGATCGACGCCTCGGCGGCGCCGGTGCGGCCGGTGGTGAAGCGGGGCTGACCGGCCCCGGCGGTACAGCGGGGCCGACCGGCCCCGGCGGTACAGCGGGGCCGACCGGCCCCGGAGACGCCGGAGGGGCTCCCCGCGGATCGCGGATGAGCCCCTCCCCGGTGTGCGTGGCGGCCGGCCGCCGGGGCGCTCAGAGGCGGCGCAGGACCGCGACGACCTTGCCGAGGATGGTCGCGTTGTCGCCGTTGATCGGCTCGTACGCCGGGTTGTGCGGCAGCAGCCAGATCCGGCCGTCCTCCCGCTTGAGCCGCTTGACGGTGGCCTCGCCGTCGATCATCGCGGCCACGATGTCGCCGTTCTCGGCGACCGGCTGGCGGCGCACGGTGACCCAGTCGCCGTCGCAGATGGCCGCCTCGATCATCGAGTCGCCGCGCACGGTGAGCGCGAACAGCTCGCCCTCGCCGACCAGCTGGCGGGGCAGCGGGAAGACGTCCTCGACCGTCTGCTCGGCCAGGATCGGCCCGCCGGCGGCGATCCGGCCGACCAGCGGGACGTAGGAGGTGGACGGGCGGCCGGCCGTCTCGGCGGTGTTCGGACGGGCCACTTCGACGCCGCGGACCTCGTAGGCGCGGGGGCGGTGCGGATCCCGGCGGAGGAAGCCCTTGCGCTCCAGGGCCATCAGCTGGTGGGCGACCGAGGAGGTGCTGGACAGGCCGACGGCCTGGCCGATCTCGCGCATGGACGGCGGGTAGCCGCGGCGCTGGACGGAATCCCGGATGACCTCGATCACCCGGCGCTGGCGCTCGGTGA
>NZ_JBEXJK010000311.1:0-9753 GCF_040609095.1 Kitasatospora sp. NPDC004799 | reverse complement strand
GAACGGCCGGCGCCTGGCGTGGCCGCGCGGGCGGGTGCTGGGCGGCTCCGGCGCGATCAACGCGATGGTGCACATCCGCGGCGCCGCCTCCGACTTCGACGCCTGGAGCCGCTGGGGCGGCGACCGGTGGACCGCCGCCGCCTTCCTCCCGTACCTGGAACGGTTGGAGGCCCCGGCGGGGGCGGCCGCGCCCGGGACCGTCCCGATCGCCGCGCCCGGGACCGTCCCGATCGCCGCGCCCGGGACCGTCCCGATCGCCGAGAACACCGAGCCCCACCCGTTCGCCGCGGCGTTCGTCGCCGCGGCCCAGAAGGCCGGCCTGCCGGCCAACCCCGACTTCAACGGCGCCGCCCAGGAGGGCGTCGGCCTGTACCGCACGACCGTCACCGCGGGCACCCCGCAGGCGCCCGCCCGGCGCGCCAACACCGCCTTCACCCACCTGCGCCCCGTGCTGGACCGGCCGAACCTGACCGTGCTGACCGACGCCACCGTGCTGCGGATCGAGGTCGCCGGCGGCCGGGCCCGGGGCATCAGGGTCCGGCACGGCGGAGCGGTCCGCACCATCGGCGCGAACGGCGAGGTCGTGCTCTGCGCCGGTACGGTGGCCAGCCCCCAGCTCCTGCTGCTCAGCGGGATCGGCCCGGCCGACGAGCTCGCGGCGCTCGGCATCGCGTCCACGGTCGACCTGCCGGGCGTCGGAGGCGACCTGCACGACCACGTCCAGGTCTCGCTGGCGTACGACACCGTGACGGGGCACCCGGTCGCCGACCGTTCCAACCTCGGCGAGGCCGGCGGCTTCGTCACCGTCCTGCCGGATTCCCCCGCGCCGGACATCCAGCTCTCCTTCGCGCCCATGAAGGACCTGAACAACGCCTCGCGGCTCGGCTGGGGCTTCACCATCGCCCCGGCGCTCACCCGCCCGCGCAGCCGCGGCAGGCTCGCCCTCGACCCCGCCGATCCGCTGGGACACCCGCTGATCGACCCCGCCTACCTCGACGACCCGGCCGACCTCGACACCCTGGTCGAAGGGGTGCGACTGGCCCAGGAGATCGCCGCCACCGAGCCGCTCGGCTCGCTGCGGTCCACCCCGCTGCCCGCCCCGCTGGCCGGCCCCGCGGAGCTGGTGGAGTTCGTCCGCGCCAACGCCCAGACCCAGTTCCACCCGGTCGGCAGCTGCCGGTTCGGCCCGGACGGCGACGAACGGGCCGTCGTCGACCCGCAGTTGAGGGTGCGGGGGGTGGCCGGGCTGCGGGTGGCCGACGCCTCCGTCATCCCGAGCATGATCACCGGAAACATCCACGCCGCCGTGGCCGCGATCGCCGAGCGCGCCGCCGACTTCCTCCAGGAGGCCACCGCATGACCCGGTCCACCCCTTCCCGTCCGCCGACCAGGCCGCCGACCCGTCCGCTCGGCGCCGAGCTGCGGTGGGGCGCCCTCGGCGCGACCGCCTACATCAGCGGCCACCTGCTGCCCGCGATCGCCCGGACCGAGGGCTGCGCCCTGACCGCCGTCGCCAGCCGCCCGGGACGGCACGCGCGGGCCGTCGAGGTGGCGAAGCCGTACGGCGCGACCGCGCACGAGGACTACGCCGCGCTGGTCGCCGACCCGGACGTCGACGTCGTCTACATCGCCCTCCCGAACACCGACCACGTGGACTGGACGGTGTGGGCGCTGGCGGCCGGCAAACACGTCCTGGTCGAGAAGCCGATGGCGCTGGGCGAGAGCGGCGTGCGGCGGATCGAGCAGGCCGCGGCGGCCGCCTCGCGCCTCGCGATGGAGGCGTTCATGTACCGCTTCCACCCGCAGCAGCACCGGGCCGCGGAGCTGCTCGCCTCCGGCGCGATCGGCGAACTGCGCCTCGTCCGGGCCTCGTTCGCGTTCGAGATCCCCGGCGGCAGCGACAACATCAGGCTCGACCCGGCCCTCGGCGGCGGGGCGACCTGGGACGTCGGCTGCTACGCCGTCGACGTGCCGCAGCTCTTCTTCGGCCGGGCGCCCGAGCGCGTCTGCGCGAGGTTCGGCCACCGCGCCGGGGACGAGGTGGACACCAGCGCCACCGCCTGGATGGACTTCGGGGACGGCCGCGCGGCCGTCGTGGACTACGGCATCGACTACGGGCCGCGCGCCTGGTACGAACTGCAGGGCACCCGCGGCACGATCAGCGTCCGCAACGCGTGGGCGATGTCCGGGGAGGACGGTGTCGTCACCGTCCGGACGGCGGAGGACGTCCGGACCGAGACGGTGCCGGCCGTCGACCACTACCAGCGGCAGGTGGAGGCCTTCGCCCGCGCGGTGGCCGAGGGCCGCCCGGCCCCGTACCCGATCGCCGCCTCCCGCCGTGCCGCGCGCGTCGGCGCGGCCCTGGTGCGGTCCGCGGCGGCGGGCGGCACGCCGGTGGCGACGGCCGACGACCAGGCCGGTTCCGGCCCGGTCCCGGCATGACCGGCCCGCGCGGCCGGGTCCTGCCGGTCCTGATCCCGTCCATCGGCGGCCTGCTCTTCGGCTACGGCACCGGCGGGATCGCCGGGGTCCTGCCGCTGGTCGGCGAGCGGTACGGGCTGTCCGCGTGGACCCAGGGGGCGGTGGTGTCCGCGGCGCTGCTCGGCGCCGCGCTCACCGCGCCCACCAGCGGCCGGTTCGCCGACCGGTTCGGCCGCCGACCGGTGATCGCCGCCGCCGCCGCGGTGTTCGCCCTCGGCACGGGCCTGTCCGCGGCGGCGACCGGCCCGGAGGTGCTCGTGCTCGGCCGGTTCCTGGTGGGCCTGGCCCTCGGCGCGCTCTCCTTCGCGGTGCCGCTCTACATCGCGGAGATCGCTCCGCCCGCCCGCCGCGGCGCGCTGGTGACCCTCAACCAGCTGATGATCACCCTCGGCCTGCTGCTCGCCTACGCGGTCTCCTACGCCCTGCAGTCCGGCGGCTCCTGGCGCCAGATGCTCGCGGTGGGGCTGGTACCGGCGGTCGCCCTGCTGGCCGGCATGGCCGGGGTGCCCGAGTCACCGTCCTGGCTGGCGGGCGCGGGCCACCGGGAGCGGGCCCGTACGGCGGCCGCCGCGCTCGGCCTGCCGCCCGCCCCGCCGGGGGAGACGTCCGCCGCGGGCCCGGGCGGCGGAACCGGACTGCAGGCCGCGCTCGTCGAGGCCGGGCCCGGGCGGGTGGCGCTCGGGGTGGGCATCGCCGTCCTCGTCCACCTCACCGGCCTCAACACCGCCATCTACTACGCCCCGACGATCCTCGCGAGCTCGGGGCTCACGCCCTCCGGCGGCGTCCTGGGGGCCGTCCTGGTCGGCGTCTGCAACGTCCTCTCCACGCTCGTGACGATCGCCCTGCTCGACCGCGGCGGCCGACGACCCCTCATGCTGGGCGGGCTCGCCGCGATGGCCGCCGCGGCCGCCGGGATCGCCGCCACGCAGTGGTCCGACGGGCGGGGCGGCGCCACCGCGCTGCTGCTGTGCGCGTTCATCGTCGCGGGCGCGGTCGGCCCCGCTCCGGTCTTCTGGGTCTTCATCGCGGAGATCTACCCGCAGCGCGCCCGTGGCGCGCTGATGAGCCTGGCCACGGCGGCGCACTGGGCGGCGGACTTCGTCGTCGCGATGACGTTCCTGCCGCTGGTCCGGACGGTGTCCCTGGGCGGGGCGTTCGCGATCTACGCCGGTGTGACGCTGGCCGCGGCCCTCGCCCTGGCCCGGTGGATGCCCGAGACGAAGGGCACCGCACTGGCCGACACGCGGACGGAGACGGTCCGGGTGTGACACCGTCGGCCATGGAACCGTCCGGGCACCCGGTGCCCACCACCAGGAAGGCGACCGCCACCTTGCTCCCCGAACTCCACCCGGGCCGTGCCGAAGCCCTGCTCTTCGACTGGGACGGCACCCTCGTCGACAGCCAGTACGCCAACTACCGGGCCATGGCCGACGCCTTGGCCCCGTACGGGGTGACGCTCGACCAGGAGTGGTTCGACGCCCGGACCGGGCTCTCCTCCGCCGACCTGGTCCGGACGCTCGCGCAGACGCCCGGAACCCGGCCGGACCTCCCGGCCGAGGAGATCGTCGCGGACCGGGACCGGCGCTTCCTGGCGGACGCGGCCGCGATCCGGGTCCACCCGCAGGTCGCCGAGGTGGTGCACGCCCACCACGGCAGGCTCCCGATGGCGGTGGCCTCCGGCGGAACCCGCCTGGTCATCGAGACGACCCTGCGCCACCTCCCGTACCGGGGGCTCTTCACCGCCCTGGTCACCCGCGACGACGTCCGGCGCGGCAAGCCAGCCCCCGACATCTTCCTGACGGCCGCGGACGCCCTGGCCGTCCCGCCCGGCCGGTGCCTGGTGTACGAGGACAGCGACGAGGGCATCGAGGCCGCCCGGGCGGCGGGCATGGCGGTCATCGACGTCCGGCCGGTCACCGGCCGGGCCTGACGGGCGCCGTGCCCCCGCGGGCGCGTGGCGCCGCTCACAGTCCGGCCCCGGCGGGTCAAGCTTGGGCAAACGCGGTCGGTGTGACGGTCGGGTGGGTCTAGGCTTGTCGAGGTTTGAAGAAGGCACCTCGTTCGGTGAGGCGTCTTCACGGACACAGGCCACTGACCCGACGACGTCGAGAGACGCCCAGGTTCAGGACAGATCTTCCCGACCTAAGGGTTGATCCCAAGTGGCTTCCCCCGCGCGGGGATCACGCCGTGAAGTGCCAAAGCTCTGACGAGTTGGGGTGTGCCGGTCCGCGGCGGTTTCCGCGGGCCGGTCCGCTCCTTGCCGTGTCGATGCGGCGCACCCGTGTGCGTCCCGGCCGGGAGGAGGCGAGAGACATTGGACTGCAGTAGTCCGGGCCACAGTAGCCCCTACCCCCGCATGCTCTCGTACACCTCCGGCACGCGGTAACGACCTTCCCTGCGCGTTCACCTGACGCACCGTCACCTCCGCACGGCCTGACGCCGTCGCGGCTCGTCGTGGTGCGCCCGTTCGCCGGGGATCGCTGCCGCGCGCCCCCGAACCGCCCCCTGCCCGCAGGGGGTCGGGAGGCACGTCATGACCGACATGATGCTCGACCCGCAGGCTCCAGCACCCCGTACGGCGGTGCTGGACGACGCCCACCGCGGTGACATCAAGGGTGCGCTCGGCACCGTCCGCCTGGACGACACCGCCCCGCGCCAGGGGCTCTCCGCCCGGCTGCGGACGCTGCTGGCGATCATCGGGCCCGGCCTGATCGTGATGGTCGGCGACAACGACGCCGGCGCGTTCGCCACCTACGGCCAGGCCGGCCAGAACTACGGCACCCACCTGCTGTGGACGCTCCTGCTCCTCGTCCCCGTCCTGTACGTCAACCAGGAGATGGTCCTGCGCCTCGGCGCGGTCACCGGCGTCGGCCACGCCCGGCTGATCCTGGAGCGGTACGGCAGGTTCTGGGGCGCCTTCTCGGTGATCGACCTGTTCCTGCTGAACGCGCTGACGCTGGTGACCGAGTTCATCGGCATCACGCTCGCGGCCGGCTACCTCGGCCTGCCCAAGGCGCTGTCCGTGGTCCTGGCGGCCGGGATCATCATCGCCTCGGCGTTCACCGGCTCCTTCCGGCGGTTCGAGCGGATCGCGATGGCCCTGTGCGCGGGCTCGCTGCTGCTGGTGCCGCTCTACGCCATCGTGCACCCGAGGACCGCGCAGCTGGCCCACGACTTCGTGGTGCCCGCCGTCCCGGGCGGCAGCGGTGAGTCGGCCTCGGTCATGCTGCTGATCATCGCGATCGTCGGTACGACCGTCGCCCCCTGGCAGCTGTTCTTCCAGCAGTCCTACGTCATCGACAAGCGGATCACCCCGCGCTTCCTGGCGTACGAGAAGGCCGACCTGGTCATCGGCATCGCGGTGGTCGTGATCGGCGCCGGTGCCCTGATGGGCATGACCGCCGCCGCGTTCGCCGGCACCGACGGCGTCGGGCGGTTCACCGACAGCGCGGGCGTCGCCCACGGCATCGCCGCCCACGCCGGCAGGCTCGCCGGGGCGCTGTTCGCCGTCGCGCTGCTGGACGCCTCGATCATCGGCGCGTTCGCCGTCTCCCTGTCGACCGCGTACGCGGTCGGCGACGTGCTCGGCCTGAAGCACTCGCTGCACCGCGGCGTCGGCGGCGCCAAGGGCTTCTACGCCGTCTACGCCGGGCTGGTGGCCGTCGCCGCCGCCGTCGTCCTGGTCCCCGGGTCCCCGCTGGGCCTGCTGACCGAGGGCGTGCAGACCCTGGCCGGCGTGCTGCTGCCCTCCGCGAGCGTCTTCCTGCTCCTGCTGTGCAACGACCGGGAGGTCCTCGGCCCCTGGGTCAACGGCCCGAGGACCAACGCCTTCACCGCGGCCGTCGTGGGCGTCCTGGTCGCGCTGTCCGTGGTGCTGACCGCCGCCGTCCTGTTCCCGGACATCAGCGCGGACGCGATCCTCACGATCATGGCGGTCTGCGGTGTCGCCGGGGTCCTCGCCGCCGGGTACGCCTTCACCCGCCGCCGCACCGGCACCGAGGAGGACCCGATCGACCGCACCGGCCGCGAGACGTGGCGGATGCCCCCGCTGGAAGCCCTCGCCAGGCCGGTGGTCTCCACCGGATACAGGATCGGCAATGGGCGCCCTGCGCGGCTACCTGCTGACGGCGACGGTCCTGGTCGTCGTCAAGATCGTGCGGACCGCGACGGCCGGCTGAGGGCCGGTGCACGGCACCCGGTCGGTCGGCGGTCAGGGCCGGCCGGGTCCGCGCCGGGGCAGCGTCTGGCTGTAGACGACGCTCGTGGTCGTGCTGCCGAAGCCGGCCAGCTCGTCCACGAGCGTCTCCAGGTGCTCCATCGAGGTCGCGGCCACCTTCAGGGTGTAGCAGTCGTCGCCGGTGGTGCGCAGGCACTCCAGGATCTCCGGCCGCTCGGTGAGCAGCCGGCGCAGGGGCTGGTGGCGGTTGCCCGGGTACTTCAGCCGGACGACGGCGAGCACGGGGTAGCCGACCTTGGCCAGGTCGACCGTGGCGTGGTAGCCGGTGATGACGCCCAGCGACTCCAGGTTCCGCACCCGTTCCGTGGTGGCCGACGGGCTGAGGTTCACCCGCCGCCCCAACTCGCTGAGGGAGAGGCGGGCCTCCCGTTGCAGCTGTCCGATGATCGCCCAGTCGACGTCGTCAAGATTCACGGCCATGCCGCGACTCTACCGGCAGAACCACGGCAGAACACCGCGATCACCGGGAAGATCCCGTTCCGTCCCCGGTGATCACCGGGATAGCCTCGGCGCATGCAACTCGGCGTCAACGTACCGAACTTCGGGCCCGGGACCGATCCCGGCGTGCTGCGTGCATGGGCGCGCACCGCAGAGGGCCTCGGCTTCGACCTCCTCATGGTGTCGGACCACGTGGCCGTCACCCCCGACGTGGCCCAGCGGTACCCGGAACCGTTCTACGAGCCGTTCACCGCGCTGTCCTGGCTGGCCGGCCTCACCACGAGGCTGCGGCTGGGCACGACCGTGCTCGTCCTGCCCTACCGGCATCCGCTGCTGGTGGCCCGGATGGCCGCCAACCTCGACCGGCTCAGCGGCGGCCGCTTCGTCCTCGGCGTGGGTGTCGGCTGGGCACGCCAGGAGTTCGACGCGCTCGGCGTGCCGTTCACCGCGCGTGGCCGGCTGACCGACGAGTGCCTGGCCGCCCTGCGGGAGGCCTGGCATCCGGAGGCCGGCGCGGGCACCGCCGCGGTACCGGTCTGGGTCGGCGGCCACAGCGAGGCGGCCCTCCGGCGCGCGGTCCGGTTCGGCGACGCCTGGCACCCGCTGCGGCTCTCCGTCCCCGAGATGCGCTCGGTCCTGACGCGGCACCGGCTGCCGGCCTTCGCGCCCCGGATCGCCCTGCGGATCACCGACGCACCGGTCACCGGCCCCGAGCGGCCCGCCGGGGTCGGGACGCTCGAACAGATCCTCGACGACCTCCACCAGCTCCGGCTGCTGGGCGCGGACACCGTCGTCCTGGACCCCTACCACGGAGACCCGGAGGAGACCCGCCGGCCCGACGCGGCCTGGCGGGCACTCGCCACCGTGACCACGCACTGGAGGAACGCATCGTGATCACCACCGCCGACGAGACCCTCCTGCGGCGCGCCGTCCGCATCGCGGCCCGCGCCGTGACCCTGGGCGACGCCCCGTACGGCTCCCTGCTGGCCGGCCCGGACGGCGAGATCCTCGCCGAGGCCCACAACACGGTACGGCGCGACGACGACATCACCGCCCACCCGGAACTGAAGCTCGCCCGCTGGGCGGCCCGCGAACTCGACCCGGACGCGGCCGCCCGCACCACCCTGTACACCAGCTGCCAGCCCTGCTCGATGTGCGCCGGCGGGATCGTCCGCTCCGGCATCGGCCGGGTCGTCTTCGCCCTCTCCACCGAGCAACTCGTCGCACTCAACCCGCCGTCGGGCGCCTGGCCGACGGTGCCCCAGGACGGCCCGGCCCTCTTCGAGGAGGCCCGCGCCCCGCTCGACGCCTACAACGGGGCCGCCCGGCCCTGACGCCCCACCCGGCCCTGCCCCCCACCCGGCCCGACCGGCCGCCGCGACGGCGGAAGCCGGTCAGGCCGGGTGGTGGTCGGGGACGGCGTTGAGCTCGATGCCGTGCTCGAGCAGGGCCTTCAGCGCGCACAGCGCGGTGGTGAAACCGCCGACGGTGTCGTTCACCCAGCGGACGGCGTCCTCCGCCGAGCCCTGGAAACCGGTCTCGGTGGCCTCGACGAACACGGCCCCCGCCGTGCGCGGGGTGAACGTCAGCTCGACCGTGGTCGGCTGCCCGGAGTTGCCCCACCCGAACCGGATCAGGCGCCCTTCCCGCACCTCCTCGACCCGGACGTCGGCCGAGGCCCCGTAGGTCTCCCAGTCCCACCGCAGCTCGGCCCCCGCCACCATCGGCCCGCTGCTCCTGCTGTACCAGAACCGGGAGGTGACGGCCGGATCGGCGAACGCCCGGAACGCCTCCTCGGCGGGCCTGCGGACGATCATGCAGGCGTAGGCGTAGGCGGCGGGGGCGTGGGCGAGGTGGGGTTTCTCCATGCGCACGATCATGCGCCGCCGCGGGACCACGGCCAAGCACGTGACCGCGCACGCCGGCGGGCGAGCCGCAGAGCGGTCACGGTCCCGGTCCGCACCCGAGGAGCCCGAGGTTGGTCCGCGAGCCTGAACCCGGTCGGCCGTCCGGGTGTCCCAGGACGGGGCGGGCACCCGGACCGCGGGCCGGGCGCGTACGGTCGCCGGTCCATCCACGGTTCGGTGCGCACCCCAGGAGTGATCATGGCCAATCCGGCCCCGTCCCAGGTCTGCATGACGCTGTCGGCGCTCGCGGCCACCGCGGCGACCCCGCGACCGTCGGGGGAGACCCGGGACGAGCAGACGTGGCGGGTGGCGGCCGGCATCGCGCAGCAGCTGACCGCCATCTGGCTGGCTACCCAGGCCAGTTGGCAGCTGGCCTGGGTCGCGCTGAGTCCGGACGACGCCAACATGGCGTACATCGCCAAGTGCATCGACGGGTCCAACCGCTTCGCCGTGGTCGTGCGCGGCACGGTCGGCAGCATCACCGACATCCTGGAGGACCTCGACGTCGGTACCGTGGTCCCGTTCACCGCGAGCGGTTCGCCGACGCCGGTCGCCGTCTCCAAGGGCGCCCTGACGGCGTTCACCCAGGTCGCCACCATCCCTGATCTTGCAGGGTATCCCCGGCTTTAGCCGGGGAGGGAATGCATCCTTGGTCCGGAGCCGCGAAGCGGCGGAGTTCTCTGCGTCTCC
>NZ_JBEXJK010000310.1:0-9775 GCF_040609095.1 Kitasatospora sp. NPDC004799 | reverse complement strand
GGAGGAAGGCGAGGCACTGGGCGGACAGGAGTGCGGTCAGGGTGGTGTCGGCGGTGACGGGTAGCGGGCAGGTGGCGCCGTCCGGCGGCGCGACGTCCACGGTGAAGAGCTACCCGATCCCGGGCGGCAAGGTCGCGCTGGACCTGAAGCCGGACCGGGCCACCCTGGTCTCCGCCACCCCGGACCCGGGCTGGCAGATGCAGGTGTGGACGAACACCAACGGCCAGTGGCTGCGGGTCGACTTCACCCGGGGCGACGAGGCCAACTCGGTCTTCGCCTCCTGGAACGGCCACCCGCCGGTCGTGGAGACCGTGGTCCGCTGAGACCCCTCCGCGGACCGGGCGCTCCGTCAGAAGCCGTCGCACGGCACGTACCCCGGCAGGTACGGCCCCGCGTACCCCGCCCGGTCCACCAGGGTGTGCCTGGTCCCGCCCGGCACCCCGATGGTGGCCAGCACCACCGCGCCGTAGTCGTCCCGCGCCTCGTACGGCTCGGCCAGCGACAGCGCGCCCCGGTCCACCGCGTAGTCGTAGGCGTAGTAGACGTCCGGCACGCTCACCGCGAGGTCCAGCACCCCGTCCCCGTACCGGTCCAGGTACGCGGCCAGCTCCCGGCCGCGCGGCCCGGTGGTCCGCACCGGGGAGGAGAGCACGATCCGCGTCCCCGGCGCGTCCAGCACGTACGAGAGCGTCTCCGGCTCTCCGGTCTCCGGCCCGGCGTACGCGGTACAGCGCAGCCCGAGCGCGGCGCAGTAGCGGCGGGCCGTCCGCCCGGCGTCGGCGACCGCGAAGACCACCGCGTCGGCGCGGCCCGTGGGCAGCGGCCCCGCCTCCGCCGGGTCCGGTCCGGGGCCCGCCCCGAACAGCGCGGGTTCGGCTGCGGTGTCGGTCATGACTGCCCTCCCGGTCGGCGTACGGACCATCCCGGCCGGAGGTGCACGAACCGTCCCGGCCGTCCCCGGCACCGGGGGTGGAGCCCTGCGCACGGGGGTGTGGCTGGAGGGTGGCGCCGGGGCGACCTGCGCGCAACTGTTCCGTTTCCTCCTGGTCAAGCTGCGCCCCGGAGCGGGAGAATCGGCCGCGCCGCTGTACAGAATGCCCACCACAGGACGGTGCCGCGATGCCCCCCGCCCACGCCCCGAGCTCCCCCGGCTCGTCCGACTCCGGCGCCCCGCACGGCGCTTCCGCCGCACCGGCGGGCAGCTCCAACGACACCATCGACTCCCTGGACGGCCGGCTGATCCGGCTGCTCGCCGAGGAGCCGCGGATCGGGGTGCTGGAGTGCTCGCGCCGGCTGCAGGTCGCCCGGGGCACCGTGCAGGCCCGGCTGGACCGGCTCCAGGCGAAGGGCGTGATCGGCGGCTTCGGCCCGGAGGTGGACCCGGCGGCGATCGGCTACCCGGTGACGGCCTTCGCCACCCTGGAGATCTCCCAGGGCCAGGGCGCGGACGTGCGGGCGCACCTGGCGAGCGTGCCGGAGGTGCTGGAACTGCACACCATCACCGGGATCGGGGACATGCTGGTGCGGATCGTGGCCCGGTCCAACGCCGACCTGCAGCGGGTGATCGACCGGGTGCTGGGCTTCGACGGGATCGTCCGCTCCTCCACCGCGATCGTGCTGGAGAACCCGGTGCCGTACCGGATCCTGCCGCTGGTGGACCAGGCCGCCGCCGAGTAGGCGGGTCCGGGGGGACCGACGCACCGATCCGGCGTAGGCAGGAGGCCCCGATGGCGCCAAAATTTATATATGAACGTTCTACAAACCCTCGCGCCGCCCTCCGGCCCACTGATACCCGTGGCAGCCGCGCCCTCCCCCGGGTCGGCCCCGGCATGACGAACGCCGTCGCGGCCGACGGTACCGCCCCCACCCTCATCGCCTCCGCGCAGCGCGCCCTGCGCCTGCTGGAGACGGCCGCCCGCTACCCCAAGGGCGCCACCGCCAAGCAGCTCGCCCGGGACACCGACCTCGCCCTGGGCACGGCCTACCACCTGCTCCGCACCCTGGTGCACGACCACTACCTGGAGCGCCGCAGCGGCCACTACCTGATCGGCCCCGCGGTCGCCGGGCTGGTCCGGGACGACGGTCCGGCCACCGGCCGGGCCCGGCTCAAGGCGCTGCTCGGCGTGCTCGCCGACGAGCTGTCCGCCGCCGTCTACTTCACCTGGTACCGGCACGGCGAGGTGGAACTGGTCGAAGCCGCCGAGGCCCCCGGCGCGCCGCTGATCGACCGGCACTGCTACCGGGCCGCCGCGCACGCCCACGCGGCCGGCAAGACCCTGCTGGCCATGATGACCGCCGAGGAGCGCCGGGCCCACCTGGCCCGCTACCCGATGGTGCCGTTCACCCCGTACACCCTGCGGGACCCGGCCTGCCTGCCGCTGCTGCCGCGCCAGGGCCCGCGGCAGGCCGCCCCGATCACCCAGTTCCAGGAGTACGCGCTCGGTACGGCGGGCGCGGCGGTGCCGATCGTCGCGGGCAACGGGATCGGCGCGATCTCGGTCTCGCTGCCGATGGCCCAGGCCCACCGGCTGGCCGGGATCGCCGCCCAGCTGCGCACCCGGATGGGCGACGACTTCGCCGCGGTGGCCTTCGGGATCTGACCCTCCCGGACCGGGCCGACCCCGTGCGGGGGGCGGCCCGGTCAGCAGGAGGGGACGCTGCCGCCGCTCTTCAGCGCCTGGAGGGCGGAGACCGCCTCGCCGAGGGTGCCGACCGGCACCAGGCGCAGCGACTTCGGGGTGTTCACCCGGGCGTCCGCGCACTCGTCCTTGGGCAGCAGGAACACCGTCGCGCCGTCCCGGGCGGCCGCCTGCGTCTTCAGCGGGACGCCGCCGACCGGGCCGACGGTGCCGTCCTTGTCGATGGTGCCGGTGCCGGCGATGGTGAGCCCGCCGGTGAGGTCGCCGCCCTTGCCGTCGCCGGCCAGCTTGTCGACGATGCCCAGCGCCAGCATCTGGCCGGCGCTCGGGCCGCCGACCGCGCCCAGGTCGACCTTGACCTTCACCTGGTCCGGCGACAGGTGGAGGTAGCCCAGCGCGGCCGCGGTGGCCGCGTCCTGCGACTCGGCCATCTGCTGGGCGGTCGCCTCGTCGGCCTTCACCGGGTTGGTCTCCGGGTAGACCGTCTCGGTCGGGCGGACCGCCTCCTTCGGGTCGAACCACGCCTGCATCGACCGCCAGAAGGTGTTCCGCTGCCCGGCGTTGGTCGCCGTGATGGTGACCATCCGCAGCTCGCCCTCGGTGGTGCGCAGCGGCGCCCCGGTGATGGTGAGCACCGGCTTGCCCTCGTACGAGCCCAGGGTGTCCGCGGTCAGGCCCGGCCAGGTGAGGGTGTACGGCAGCGGGACGAAGGCGGCCACGCCGAACAGCGCGGCGACCAGCACCCCGCACAGCGTGAGCGCGCGGGTCCGCGGGGAGGCGAGGGCCTTGGAGAGCTTGGTGTCGGACACAGAGGGAATCCAAACACACTCTGTGACTCGCCCGCTCGCCTCCGGGGCGCTCCTGGCCCGGGGCGGGATCGGCCGTCCGCGCTACCTCAGGGCGTCGGCCACCTCGGTCGCCGCCTCCACCACCCGGGGGCCGACCCGCTCGGGCACCATGCCGTTCAGCATCACCACGCCGACGCTGCCCTCGATGCCGCTCAGCCCGACCAGCGCGGCGGCCGCCCCGCTCGCTCCGGACTGCTCCTCCGCCCGGGTGATGACGAAGCCCTGCTCGGGCCGACGCTGGCTGGGGAAGGTGCGCGCCTCCAGGATCGCCCGGCCGGCCGCGCTCTCGGTGAGCGGGTGCCGCAGGCCGGTCCGGTAGGCGACGTGGAAGTCGGTCCAGCTGGGCTCGACCACCGCGACGGCCAGCGCCTCGTTGCCGTCCACCAGGGTCAGGTGGGCGGTGGCGCCGAGGTCCTCGGCGAGGCTGCGCAGGGCCGGGAGGGCGGCCTCGCGCAGCAGCGGGTGCACCCGGTGGGCCAGGCGCAGCACGCCGAGGCCCACCCGGGCGCGGCCACCGATGTCCCGGCGGACCAGGCCGTGCTGCTCCAGGGTGGCCAGCAGCCGGTAGACCACGGTCCGGTTGACGGCCAGCCGGGCGGCCAGCTCGGTGACGGTGAGCCCCCGCTCGGAGTCGGCGAGGAGCTTGAGGACCCGGACGCCGCGGTCCAGGGTCTGGGAGGTCTCGGCAGTCACGACGGGCAATCCTTTCCGCGGCGCTCGCGGGGCGGGCGGCGCCGTTCCAAGGCCGGTGTCGCGCGCAGGTGGGGGTGGCCGCGCTCGGAGCGCACGGCGTCGTCCTTGACGCGCACGCTCCTGCGGCGCCGTTCCGCGGGGGTTGCCCGGTGGAAGAGCGTGGGGGAAAGGTAGTGAAGGAAATGACGCGACGGAAGTGGTTGTCCAAAATTCGGGCGTGATCGACTTCAACACCGCCGCGGAATCGGGACGAATCCCCGCGATTCGCCGGGTGCGCCGGGGTGCGGACGCGCCCCCGGTCCGATGTCCGGACGCGCCGGGGCGGACGGGCACCCGGAACAGGGCCGGGCGCAGGGCCAGGGGCAGGGCCGCGGCCCCGCCCCTGCCGAAACGTTTCCGCGCCCGCTCAGGACGCGCCGCCCCCGGGCTCCCCTATTTGGCCCACTCCCGGATCTTCGCGATCCGCGCCCGGAGCTGGTTCGCGGTGGCCTGCGCGGTGAGCGGCCCGCCGCACTGGCGGCGCAGCTCGTTGTGGATGGTGCCGTGCGGCTGGCTGGTGCGGTGGTGCCAGGCGGCCACCAGCGCGTTCAGCTCCTTGCGCAGCTCCCGCAGCTCCTGGTGGGTGACCACCGGCCGCTGCTCGGCCGGCAGCTCCAGCAGGTCGGCCTCCTCGGCGGGCTTGGTCTTGCTGCGCTGGATCTGCCGGTGCTGGCGCTTCTGGAGCAGCATCTGCACCTGGTCCGGCTCCAGCAGGCCCGGGATGCCGAGGTAGTCCTCCTCCTCCTCGCTCCCCGGGTGGGCCTGCATGCCGAACTCCATGGCGTTGTACAGCACCCGGTCGAAGACCGCGTCGGAGCCCAGCGCCTCGTAGGAGAACTCCTCGCCGCCCGCGCCGTCCGGCCCGTCGTTGGCCCGCTCGGCCTCGGCGAGCAGCCGGTCCTCCTCGTCGAAGAGGCCCTCGCCCTCCTTCTTCGGCCGGTCCAGCACGTGGTCGCGCTGGAGTTCCATCTCGTTGGCGAAGCCCAGCAGCAGCGGGATGGTCGGCAGGAACACCGAGGCGGTCTCGCCGCGCTTGCGGGCGCGCACGAAGCGGCCGACGGCCTGGGCGAAGAACAGCGGGGTGGAGATCGAGGTCGCGTACACGCCGACGCAGAGCCGGGGCACGTCGACGCCCTCGGACACCATGCGGACGGCGACCATCCAGCGCGAGGTGCCCTCCGCGTAGTCGGAGATCCGCTTGGACGCCTCGGCCTCGTCCGAGAGCACCAGGGTGACCTTCTCGCCGCTGATCTCGCGCAGCATCTTGGCGTAGGCGCGGGCCACGTTCTGGTCGGTGGCGATCACCAGGCCGCCGGCGTCCGGGATCGCCTTGCGGACCTCGGTGAGGCGCCGGTCGGCGGCCTGGAGCACGGCCGGGATCCACTCGCCCTGCGGGGACAGCGCGGTGCGCCAGGCCTGGGCGATCAGGTCCTTGGTCATCGGCTCGCCGAGCCGGGCCTCCAGCTCGTCGCCGGACTTGGTGCGCCAGCGCATGTTGCCGCTGTAGCTGAGGAAGATCACCGGGCGGACGACGTGGTCGGCCAGCGCGTGCCCGTAGCCGTAGGTGTAGTCGGCGACGGACTTGCGGATGCCGTCGCCGCCGGCCTCGTACGCCACGAAGGGGATCGGGTTGGTGTCCGAGCGGAACGGCGTACCGGTCAGCGCCAGCCGGCGGGTGGCCGGCTCGAAGGCCTCGAAGCAGGCCTCGCCCCAGGACTTGGAGTCACCGGCGTGGTGGATCTCGTCCATGATCACGAGGGTCTTGCGGGCCTCGGTCCGGTTGCGGTGCAGCATCGGGTTCACGCCGACGCCCGCGTAGGTGACCACGATGCCGTGGTACTCCCGGGACAGCGGCCCGGAGGAGTACGCCGGGTCCAGCTTGATGCCTATGCGCGCGGCGGCCTCGGCCCACTGCTTCTTCAGGTGCTCGGTCGGCGCGACGACGGTCACCTGCTGCACCAGGTGGTTGTGCAGCAGGTACGAGGCGAGGGTGAGCGCGAAGGTGGTCTTGCCTGCACCCGGGGTGGCGACCGCGAGGAAGTCGCGCGGCTGCGTCTCGATGTACTTGTCCAGCGCGCCCTGCTGCCAGGCCCGCAGCTTGCCCGCGGTGCCCCAGGGGGCGCGGCCGGGGAAGGCCGGGGAGAGGTGGTGCGAACCGGCGGGCGCGGCATGGCCGGCGGACCGGACGGGCGCCTGGGACTCCGGGGCGTCGGAGAACAGCGGCATCGAGGAGGCGGCGGCAGTACTCACGGTCTCCGAGGGGGATCATCGCAGGTCAGAGGCGGTTTTGCGGCCTCGTCCCGCGGTCGGGCGGCGATCGGACAACCCGCCCAGCCTACCGGCCCGGCGCCGTTCGGGCCTCCAGGCGACGGCCCGCGCCGGGCCCGGACGGCCGGAAATCGATGTGACCCGGATCACACCGGATACCTCGTGGAACCGGGTAATCACCACCGGCCCCAGGACTCTCACCAGGGTGAGGCCGCACCACCCCACATGCCGCAGCGCGGCCTCGCACCGAACCGAAGGGACCCGCCCGTGCGCACCGTCGAAGAGACCGTCCAGGCCCGCCTGATCCTCTCCGCCCACCGCTCCGTCCGGCTGCGGGTGGTGCTCTCCTACCTGCCGGAGGACCCGCTGGCCGTCCGGATGGCCTTCCCCTCCGAGTTCTCGCTGGACGACCCGGCCGAGCGCCGGGACAGCGCGGACATCGTCTGGATCTTCGCCCGCCAGCTGCTCTCGGCCGGCATCGAGCTGCCGGCCGGCGTCGGCGACGTGCACGTCCGGCCCGCGGTCGGCCGGCGCACCATGGTCGAGCTGCGGGCCCCCGAGGGCACCGCGCTGCTCCAGTTCGACACCGCCGACCTGCGCCGCTTCCTGTGGCGCAGCCGGCTGCTCGTCCCCGAGGGCGAGGAGCACCTGCACCTGGACGCCGACCACGCCCTCGCCCAGCTGCTGGGCTGACGGGGGCCGCGCTTCCGGACCGTGACGTCCGTCGGCGGCGACCCGGGTCCGGGGCCCGGGAAGCCCGTACGGCCGTCCCTCCGCCCGCCCGACGGGCGGACCAGAGGGGCGGATCAGCCCGAGAGCCTGCGCATCAGCCGGACGCCCTGCGCCGCCGTCAGGTGCGGCAGGTACGCCTTGCCGATCGCCCTGGTGATGCCGGGCAGCGCGGCCGGGTCGGGGTACGCCATGTACATCGGCCGGTACTCCGGCTGGAACTTCGCCTTGAACGCCAGCAGCGAGCGGAAGCCGTACACCGGCTCCAGCACCTTGCCCATCCAGTCCAGCATCCGCTGCAGCCCGGTGGGCTCCTCGTCCTGCCCGGTGCGGGCCAGCGGCGCGCCCGAGAGCGACAGGAAGCGCGCGCCCTCCGCCTTGAAGCCGAGCGCGGCCGAGGCGATCAGGAACTCGCTGACGCCGCGGAAGCCGTCCGAGCGCCGGCGCATGAAGTCCAGCGTCCAGCCGACCGGCACGCCGTCCTCGTACACCGGCATCCAGCTGGTCAGCCCGTGCACCACCCGCTGCTCGTCCACCGCGATCAGCACCCGCACGTCCGGGTCGTCCAGCTCCGCCAGCCCGCCGAGCGTGAAGCCCATCTCCGGCAGGCCCTTCTCCGAGACCCATTCCTCGGAGATCGCCCGGATCTGCTCCCGCAGCGCGAGCGGCGCCTCGTGGTACGCCCACCACTCCGCGCTGATGCCCTGCTTGCCGGCCTTGTTGAGAGCGGTGCGGATGTCCTGCCACTTGCGGCCGGTGAAGGCCAGCTCGGGCAGCGGCACCACGGTGTCCTCGGCGACCTGCACCGAGCGCCAGCCGAGCTGCGCGGCGGCGGCCCTGGTCTCACCGGAGACGCTGTAGAAGCACGGCGTCCAGCCGCGGGCGTCGCAGTGGCGGGCGAAGCCGGCCACCGCCCGGGCCCGGTCCTGCGGCGCGCCGAACGGGTCGCCGGTGGTCAGCGCGACGGTGCCCACCACCCGGTAGGCGACGGCGGCCCGGCCCTCCTCGTCGAACCAGTAGTGGTTGCCGTCCCAGGTGGCGATGAACGAGAGCGTCCCGCCGCCGTGCTCGGTCAGCAGCGCCCGCGCCCGGGCGGCCGCCGCCGCGTCGGTGTGCAGCACCGGGCGGCGGAAGACCGACAGCAGCACCGCCAGCGCGACCGCCCAGAACGCCAGCCCGCAGTACGTCTCCAGCAGCCGCGCCACCGGGCCGACCGCGATCGGGTAGTCCGGCAGCAGGTCGTTGTACGCGGGCGGCAGGAACTGGGCCGGCAGCCCGGCCACCAGCCGCCGGGCGGTCGCCCCCGGCTCGAACTCCCCGGCCACCAGCCGCCCGATTCCCACGTAGGCGGCCGCGGAGGCGAGCGCCGCGCCGCCGAGCACCAGGGCCAGCCGGCGCACCGAGCGGCGGGACAGCCGCAGCGGGAACCGCTTGCGGGTGGCCACCAGCAGGACGGTGGTCAGCACCGGCAGCAGCAGCGCCTCGACGAAGTACTGCACCACGTCCCGGCCGACCGGCCCGGCGTCCAGGTACAGCCAGCACAGCAGCGCCGCCCAGAGCAGTTCGGTGGCCACGGTGACCAGCCAGGCGAACCGCAGCCCCCGGCGCAGCCCCTCGGCCAGCACCAGCAGCAACGCCGGGAACAGCGCGGCCATCATCCGGCCCGGGGTGTCGAAGATCCGGACGACGGCGTGCGCCCGGGCGCAGTCGTGCGCCGAGACCGCGCAGAAGTCGGCCACCTCCTCCGGGCTGAGCCGGTGCGAGAAGTACAGCTCGGAGAAGGTGTTGAACGGCCCGCTGGCGTTGTCGTACAGCGAGGCGAGCAGCGGCCCGAAGGCGGCGGCGACCAGGCAGAGCGCGACCAGCACCCGGGTCTCGGAGTGCGAGGAGCGGTGGGTGCGCAGGTGCGGGCGGCCCCGGCTGACCAGCGCGCCCAGGCCGAGCCCGGCCAGCGCGGCGGCGCACCGCTGGACGCTCTGCAGGTGGCCCACGTACAGCGTCATCACCAGCGGGACGAGCAGCACCAGCAGGTGCAGCCGGCGGCGCCAGAGCACGGTGAGGCGGTACCCGAGCACCCCGGCCAGCGCGAACACGCCGACGCCGGGGCCGACCGAGATCTGGTCCTCCACCGAGGCGGTCCACGGCTCCCCGACCGCCGAGCCGAACGCGACCAGCGCGGTGCCCAGCAGGGTGCCGACGACCTGCCCGCCGACCAGCACCGCGAGGGTGCGCCACCGCCCGAGCCGGTGCTCGGCGGCCGGGCCGACCAGGAGCAGCAGCAGGGTGGTGAAGACGTACGAGCCGCTGCCCGAGCACCAGAGCATCGAGCTGACCGGCGTCCACCAGCGGCCCTCGGCCAGGGTGGGCAGGCCGGTCCCGGCCCGCTCCAGCAGCCGGTCGGCCGGGCCGTGGCCCAGGCTGCCGGTGGCCGCGCCGAGCAGCCAGAGCCCGGCCAGCAGGGTCAGCGTCAGCGGCGCCGAGCGCAGCCGGTCGCCGAGCACCCGGGCCGCCCGCCGGGCCCGCTGCGGGCGCGGCTCCGGCGTCCGGGTGACCGGGGGC
>NZ_JBEXJK010000309.1:0-9786 GCF_040609095.1 Kitasatospora sp. NPDC004799 | reverse complement strand
GGACGCCCCGGTCGGCCCCGCCCCGCGCGGCCCGCCACCCGGCGCCGCATCGCGCGCCCCGCACCACCGCCCCCGACTTCGCCCCGCTTCCGCGCGGGGGCCGGCCCGACCGGGCCCGCGCCCCCGACCCGCCCGAACAGGAGTTCCCGGAATGACAGCACACGGACGGCACGGCGACCCGGCCGAGCTGCTCGGCCGGCTCGCCCAGCACGGCGTCCGGCTGCGGCTGGTCGACGGCGACCGCATCGAGGTGCGCGCCGCCGCCGGCTCGCTCCCCGACCACATCCGGCGCGAACTCGCCGAGAACAAGGCCGAGTTGATCGCCCTCCTGAAGCAGGGCGGCACCGCCCGGCAGGCCGGCGCGCTGCCGCGGGCGGTACCGGACGCCGAGCGGCGGCACGAGCCGTTCCCGCCCTCCGACCTGCAGATGTCCTTCCTGGTCGGCAGCACCGCGCAGTTCGAGTACCACGTGCGGCCGCACCAGTACATGGAGTTCGACTTCGCCGAGCTCGACCCGGAGCGCTTCGAGGCCGCGCTGAACCGGATGCTGCACCGCCAGCGCGGCAGCCTGGTGGTGGTGCGCGAGGACCTCCAGCTGGAGACCGTCCGGGACCCGGCGCCGGTCCGGGTGCGGGTGGCGGACCTGCGGCAGGCCGACGAGGCCGAGGCGATGGCCGCCGTCGAGCGGACCCGGGACGAGATGCAGGCGGCCGAACTCCCGCTGGACACCTGGCCCTGGATGGACGTGCGGATCACCCGCTACGGCGACGGCCGGGCCCGGCTGCACTACAACAACAACAACTTCTTCAGCGACGGCCCGGGCACCGGCCGCTTCCTGGACAGCGTGCTGCGCGCCTACCACGACCCGTCCGAGCCCGTCGCCGACCTCGAACTGGGCTACCGCGACGCCGTGCTGGCGCTGGCCGCGCTGGAGGAGTCGGAGCGCGGCGAGGCGTCCAAGGCGTACTGGTGCGAGCGGATGGCCGACTGGCCCGAGGCGCCCAACCTGCCGCTGGTGAGCGGCGCGGACACCCGCACCCGGGCCCGGCTCACCCGGCGCGAGTTCACCCTGACCGCCGAGCAGTGGGCCCGCTTCAAGCAGCGCGCGACCGACCACGGCGTCACCCCCACCAACGCGGTGTACGCGGTCTACGCCGAGACGGTGGCGTACTGGAGCGGCTCGCGGCACTTCCTGCTGAACAACATGATGACCCACCGGCTGCCGATCCACCCCCAGATCACCGAGGTGGTCGGCAACTTCGCCTCGCTCTACCCGCTGGAGGTGGACTGGCGGCACGACGAGCCCTTCCACGACCGGGCGCGGCGGCTGCAGACCCGGGTCATGACCGACATGGAGCACACCTACTGGAGCGGCGTGAAGGTGCTCCAGACCCTCAACCAGGTCCGGCGCACCCCGGGCCGCGCGGCCTGCCCGTTCGTGGTCGGCAGCGGCCTGTTCATGGGCCACCTGGACCAGCCGGTCTTCAGCCACCTGGAGACCCCGCAGGTGCTGCTCGACAACCAGTTCTGGGAGCAGAGCGACGGCGGCCTCTGGGTGGTCTGGGACCTCATCGAGGCGATGTTCCCGGCCGGGCTGATCGACGCCATGCACGCCGCCTACCGCGAACTGCTCCTGCTGCTCGCCGACGACCCGCAGGCCTGGCTGCGCCGCTCCTTCGAGCTGCTGCCGGCCGCCCAGCGCGAGCGCCGGGCCGAGGTCAACGACACCGCCGGCGAGGTGCCCGCCGGCCTGCTCGACCGGGCGCTGGCCCGGCAGGCCGCGCTGCGCCCCGCGGCCGCGGCCGTGGTCACCGCCGAGGGCGCCGTGGCGTACGGGCAACTGCACGCCCGGGCCGGGGAGCTGGCCGCCCGGCTGGCCGCGGCCGGGGTGCGGCCGGGGGACAAGGTCGGCGTCGTCCTGCCGAAGGGCGCGGAGCAGATCGCCGCCGTGTACGGCGTGCTGGCGGCCGGCGCCGCCTACGTGCCGATCGATCCGGGCTGGCCCCGGGAGCGGGTGGGCGAACTGCTCGCGGACACCCCGGCGACGGCCGTGGTCACCTCGGCCGGGGAGCGGGAGTCCGTCGCCGCCGTCGCCGCCTGCCCGGTGCTGACGGCGGACGGCCCGGGGGCGGCCGCCCAGGGCCCCGCACCGGAGCGCACCGGCGACCCGGGCGGGACCGCGTACGTCATCTACACCTCCGGGTCGAGCGGCAAGCCCAAGGGCGCGGTGCTGGACCACCGCGGGCCGCTGAACACCGTGGTGGACATCAACCGCCGGTTCGGCATCGGCGCGGACGACGTGGTCTTCGGCGTCTCCTCGCTCTGCTTCGACCTGTCCGTCTACGACGTCTTCGGCACCGCCGAGGCCGGCGCGGCCCTGCTGCTGCCCCCGGCGGGCTCGGCCGATCCGGCGCAGTGGGCCGGCCTGGTGCGCGAGCACGGCGTCACGGTCTGGAACTCCGTCCCGGCGATCATGCAGCTGTTCGCCGAGGCCGCCGAGCAGGCCGGCCTGACCTTCCCCGCGCTGCGGGTGGTGCTGCTCAGCGGCGACTGGATCCCGGTCCAGCTCCCCGACCTGATCCGGCGGATCGCGCCGAACGCCCGGGTGGTCAGCCTCGGCGGCGCGACCGAGGCGTCGATCTGGTCCATCCACCACCCGATCGACCGGGTCGACCCGAACTGGGCGAGCATCCCCTACGGCCGTCCGCTGGGCAACCAGACCTGGCGGGTGCTCGACCCGGCCGGCCGCGACGCGCCCGACTGGACCACCGGCGAGCTGTACATCGGCGGCACCGGCGTCGCACTGGGCTACCTCAACGACCCGGCGCGCACCGCCGCCTCCTTCGTCACCGACCCGGCCACCGGCGAACGCCTGTACCGCACCGGCGACCTCGGGCGCTACCGGCCCGAGGGCGACATCGAGTTCCTCGGCCGCGCCGACTTCCAGGTCAAGATCCAGGGCTTCCGGGTCGAACCCGGCGAGATCGAGCACGCCCTGACCCGCCACCCGGCGGTGCGCAACGCCGTGGTCGTCGCCCGCACCGCCGGCTCCGGGCGCCAGCTCGCCGGCTACGCCGTCGTCGAGCGGGACGCCCCGCGCCCGCGGCCCGAGGAGCTGCGCGCCTTCCTGGCCGAGCGGCTGCCCGGCCACCTGGTTCCGAGCTTCGTCGTGGTGCTCGACGAGCTGCCGCTCACCGCCAACGGCAAGCTCGACCGCCGCGCCCTGGAGGCGATGGGCCCGGCCTCCGACGGCCGGGACCGCACCCGCACCGCCCCCCGCACGGAGACCGAGAAGGTCCTGGTGGAGATCTGGGAGTCCGTGCTCGGCCTCGAGGAGGTCGGCGTCCACGACGACTTCTTCGAACTCGGCGGGCAGTCCTTCGCGGCGCTGCGCGTCATCGGCCTGGTCGGCCAGCGGCTCGGGCTGCGCGCCCCGCTCGGGGCGCTGCTGGAGCACCGTACGGTCGCCGAGCTCGCCGCCCTGCTGGAGGCCGGGCAGGAGCAGTGGTCCCCGCTGGTCGCGCTGGACACCGCCGGCGACGGGACGCCCTGGCTGCTGGTCCACCCGGCGGGCGGGAACGTGCTCTGCTACCGGGGCCTGGCGGAACTCCTCGACGGCCCCGTGCACGCCTTCCAGGCGCCCGGCCCGGGCGTCGGCCGGGAGCCGCTGGACACGGTGGAGGATTTCGCCGAGTGCTACCTGCAGGCCCTGCTGGCGGCCCGTCCGCACGGCCCGTACCGGGTGGCCGGCTGGTCCTCCGGCGCGGTGATCGCCTTCGAGCTGGTCCGGCTGCTGGAGCGGCGCGGCGAGACCGTCGAGCGGTTCGTGGTGATCGACTCCCCGGCGCCCGAGCGGGCCGCCGCCGAGGCCGCCGGCGCGCCGGAGGGGCTCGACGAGGCGACCGTGCCGCTCTGGTTCCTGGAGGACCTGGACGTCGGCTTCGACCCGGCGGCCGTCCGCCCGGGCGCCGCCGCCGAGCTGGCCGCGGCCCCGGAGCCGGAGCGGCTCGCCCGCACCGTGGCGCTGGCCCGCGACCAGGGCCTGGACGTCCCGGACGCCGCCGACCTGGCGCTCAGCTGGCCGGTGTTCCGGGGCATCATCACCGCCTGCCACCGCTACCGCGCGGCCGCGGTCGCGGCCGACGTCACGGTGGTCCGGGCGGCCCACGGCCGGGTGAGCGAGTTCGCCGGCCACCCCGACGCGCACCGCGCGGACTGGGGCTGGGCGGCGCTCACCACCGGCCGGACCACCGCCGCCGAGACCGACGGCACCCACCACACCCTGCTCACCGACACCCATGTCGCGGCCGTCGCCGCGCTCATGACCACGTGTCCGGCTCAGCACTGACCCCAGGGGGACGACCCGCGATGGACCACGACCTGATCTCGGAGCTCCAGCACCTGGGCATCAAGCTGAGGCTCTCCGGCGACAGCCTCGAAGTGATCGCGCCGCCCGGCGCGGTCACCGCCCGGATCCGGGACGACATCCGGGCCCGGCGCGGCGAGCTGATCGAGCTGCTGCGCGCGGCCGGGCAGGGCACCGGCCCGGCCCAGCTCACCGCGCGGCCCGACCAGCGGCACGAGCCGTTCCCGCTGACCGACATCCAGCACGCCTACTGGATCGGCCACAACCGGGCGCTCGAACTGGGCGGCGTGGCCACCCACTTCTACTTCGAGCTGGACCGCGACGGCCTGGAGGTGGAGCGCCTGGAGCGCAGCCTGCGCAAGGTGATCGCCCGGCACGACATGCTGCGCGCGGTGATCGGCCCGGACGGCCGCCAGCGGGTGCTGCCCGAGGTCCCGGACTACACGATCCGCTGCTACGACCGGGCGGACGCCACCGAGGAGGCCTTCGAGGAGCACCTGGGCGTGCTGCGGGCCGAGCTGGACCACCAGGTGCTGGCCCCCGACACCTGGCCGCTGTTCGACATCCGCGCCACCCGGCACCGCGAGGGGCTGCGCCTGCACGTCAGCCTCGACCTGCTGATCATGGACGCCTACAGCTTCGACCTGTTCTTCCGCGACTGGCAGCGCCACTACGAGGACGAGCAGTGGGCGCCGGAGCCGTTCGCGATCGGCTACCGGGACTTCGTCCTCGCCGAGGAGGAGAAGCGCGCCGGGGCCCGCTACCGGGCCGCCGAGCAGTACTGGCTGGACCGCCTCGACGAGCTGCCGCCGGCCCCGGACCTGCCGCTGGCGATCCAGCCCGGCTCGGCCGAGCGGACCGTCTTCACCCGCCGCCGGGCGTCCCTGCCCCGCGAGCAGTGGGAGCTGGTCAAGAAGACCGCCCGGCAGCGCGGCCTGACCCCGTCCTCGGTCCTGCTGGCGGCCTTCGCCGACGTGCTGCGGCTGTGGACGCCGCAGAGCGACTTCACCCTCAACCTGACCCTGTTCAACCGGCCCGCCGAGGCGCACCCGCAGATCGGCGACATCATCGGCGACTTCACCTCGCTGACCCTGCTGCAGATCAGCGGCGGCCAGGACGAGAGCTTCGCCCGGCGCACCGCCGGCTTCCAGCAGCAGCTGATGCGGGACCTGGAGCACCTGTCGTACAGCGGCGTGCGGGTGCTGCGCGAGCGGGCCCGCCGGCTCGGCAGCGGCCTCGGCGCCGGGATGCCGATCGTCTTCACCAGCGCCCTCGGCCTCTCCGGCGACGCCGACACGATGGACGGCATGGCGTTCTTCGGGTCCTACCGGTACGGGCTGAGCCAGACCCCGCAGGTCTGGCTCGACCACCAGGTGCTGGAGGAGAACGGCGAGCTGGTCTTCAACTGGGACGCCGTCGAGGAGCTCTTCCCCGCGGGCCTGCTCGACGACATGTTCGCCACCTTCCGGGGCCTGCTCGGCCGGCTCAGCGACGACCCCGGCCTCTGGGACGCCCTGGCCCCCACCGTCGAGGCCCCGCGCCCGCAGCTGGCGGAGCGCGAGCGGGCCAACGCCACCGCCCTCGACCTGCCCGGCGGGACGCTGCTGAGCATCGTCGCCGACCGGGCGCGGCGCACCCCGGACGCCACCGCGGCGGTCTCCGAGGCCGGCTCGCTCAGCTACGGCGAGGTGATGGCCTCGGCGTACCGGCTCGGCCACCGGCTCGCCGCGCTCGGCGCCGCCGCCGGCGACCTGGTCGGCGTGGTGCTGGACAAGGGCCTTGAGCAGGTCCCGGCGGTGCTCGGCGTGGCGGCCTCCGGCGCGGCCTACCTGCCGGTCGACCCGCAGTGGCCCGCCGCCCGCCGGCAGCAGCTGCTGGAGTCCGGCCGGGCCCGCGTCGTGGTCACCTCGGCCCGCCACCGGGACGGGCTGGAGTGGCCCGCCGGGACGGTCCTGGTGACCCTGGACGACGAGGAGACCCTGGCCCAGCCGGCCACCGAGCCGCCGACCGCGCCGGCCCCGGAGGACCTCGCCTACGTGATCTTCACCTCCGGCTCCACCGGCGTCCCCAAGGGCGTGGTGATCGACCACCGGGGGGCCGTCAACACCGTCCGGGACGTCAACCGCCGCTTCTCGGTCGGCCCGGACGACCGGGTGCTCGCCCTCTCGGCGCTCACCTTCGACCTCTCCGTCTACGACGTCTTCGGCATCCTCGCGGCCGGCGGCACCGTCGTCCTGCCGAGCCCCGACCGCGCGCACGACCCGCTGCACTGGGCCGAGCTGGCCGAGCGCCACGGCGTCACGGTGTGGAACTCGGTGCCCGCCCTGATGCAGCTGTGGGCCGACTCCCCGGCCCGGCTGTCCGAGGAGCGGGCCGGCGACCTGCGGCTGGTGCTGCTCAGCGGCGACTGGATCCCGGTGGCCCTGCCCGACGCCGTGCGCGCCCGGCACCCGCGCGCCGAGGTGGTCAGCCTGGGCGGCGCGACCGAGGCCTCCATCTGGTCGGTGCACTACCCGATCGGCGAGGTCCCGGCCGAGTGGGCGAGGATCCCGTACGGCAAGCCGCTGGCCAACCAGACCCTGCACGTCCTGGACGACCGGTTCCGGGACCGGCCGCGCTGGGCGACCGGGGAGATCTGGATCGGCGGCACCGGCGTGGCCAAGGGCTACTGGGCGGACCCGCAGCGCACCGGCGAGCGCTTCGTGCCCCACCCGGAGACCGGCGAAATCCTGTACCGCACCGGGGACCTGGGCCGCTACCTGCCCGGCGGGGACATCGAGTTCCTCGGCCGCCGGGACTTCCAGGTGAAGCTCAACGGCTACCGGGTGGAGCTCGGCGAGATCGCCGCCACCCTGGAGCGGCTCCCCGGCGTGGGCCGGGCGCTCGCCCGGGTCGACACCAACCCCGCCACCGGCCGCCGCCAGCTCGTCGCCTACGCCGTCCCGGCCGACGGCCCGGAGCGCCCGGAGCCCGCCGCGCTGCTGGCCGAGCTGTCCGAGCGGCTGCCCGACTACATGGTCCCCAAGCACTGCCTGCTGATCGACGCCGTCCCGCTGAGCGCCAACGGCAAGGTCGACGCCGCCGCGCTGCCGGCGCCGTGGAGCGAGCTGGACGAGCAGGAGCCGGTCGCCCCCCGCGACGAGGTCGAGGCCGCCGTGCTGGCGATCTGGGCCGAGGTCATGGAGTTCGACGGCTTCGGGGTCGAGGACAACTTCTTCGAACTCGGCGGCGACTCCCTGCACGCCGTGCACATCCTCACCAAGGTGCGCGACGAGTTCCGCTGGGAGGGCGACACCGAGGAGGGCCTCCAGCTGCTCTTCGAGAACCCCACGGTGGCCGGACTGGCCGCCCTGGTCAAGGACCGGCGGGGGGCGTGAGCAGGTGAGCACGGAGACCGCGGTCCCGTACTGGGACGACGTGGTGGTCGGCGCGGGCTCGGCGGGCGCGGTGCTCGCCGCCCGGCTGTCCGAGGAGCCCGGGCGCCGGGTGCTGCTGATCGAGGCCGGGCAGCTCCCGGACGGCGCCGGCGCGTCCGGCGGACCGGCGAGCGCGACCGGTGGACCGGCCGGCGCGGCCGCCGAACGGGCCGGGGTGCCCGTCCTGGCCGGCCGCAACTGGGACTACACCGCCAAGGCCGCCGAGGGCGCCCGACGGGAGTTCCCGTACGGCGTCGGCAAGGTGGTCGGCGGCTCCTCCGCCGTCAACGGCGCGCTCGCGCTGCGTCCGCTGCCCGCGGACCTCGACGCCTGGGCGGCGGCCGGCAACCCGGAGTGGACCTGGGAGCGGCTGCTGCCGTACCTGGTCGCCCTGGAGAACGACCCGGACGCCGACGGGCCCGGGCACGGCACGGACGGCCCGGTGCCGATCCGCCGGACCGGCCGGGAGGAGCTGGCCACGACGGCCCGGGCCTTCCTGGACGGCTGCGCCCGGCTCGGGGTGCCCGTCCTGGCGGACCTGAACTCCGGCGCCGCGCTCGGCGCCGGGGCCACGCCCGCCAACGCCGTCGGCGACCGCCGGATCTCGACGGCCGAGAGCCACCTCGGGCCCGCCCGGGAACGGGACGGCCTGACCCTGTGGACCGGCGCCGAGGTGAGCCGGGTCCTGCTGGACGGGCGCCACCGGGCCACCGGCGTCGAGGTGCGGCGCGGCGGGCGGCTCCAGCGGGTCGCGGCCGGCCGGGTGACGCTGGCCGCCGGGGCGGTCAACACCCCGGCGGTGCTCCAGCGTTCGGGCATCGGCGACCCGCGGCTGCTGGCCGCCCTGGGCATCGCCCCGGCGCTGGACCTGCCCGGCGTGGGGCGCAACCTGATCGACCACCCCGCGGTCGTGCTCTGGTCCGAGCCCAGGGCCGGGGTCTGCCGGGCCGGGGACAGCTGGCACCAGGTCACCGCGCGCTGCGCCGCCGGCCCGGCGGGCGGCGCGGCGGACCTCGGGCTGTTCCTGCTGGACGCGGTGCCCGTCGCGGCGAACCCGCTGATCGCCGGCATGCTCCGGGCCGAACTCGCCGTCGGGCTGTCCGCGATGGTGCTGCGGCCCGCCTCCAGGGGCTCGGTGACGATCCGGGACGCGGACGCCGGCACCCCGCCGGAGATCCTGCTCGGCCTGGCCACCGACCCGGCCGACGTCGAGCTGCTGATGGCCGCCGTCCGGCAGGCCTGGGAGCTGCTGCGCTCGGCGCCGATGGCCCCGCTGCTGGAACGGGTGCTGGTGTGGACCGACCGGATGGTCCGGGAGGACCGGCTGCTGCGCGGAGCCGTGACCAGGTTCGTCTCGCCGAGCTGGCACGCCGTCGGCACCGCCCGGATGGGGCCGGCCGACGACCCGGAGGCGGTCGTGGACCAGCGCTGCCGGGTGCACGGCGCCGAGGGGCTGTACGTCGTCGACGCCTCGGTGCTCCCGGTGATGCCCAGCGCCCCGCCGAACCTGACCTGCCTCGCACTCGCCGAAAGGGTGGCCCGATGGATGAGCTGACCAGGCCCCAGGCGGCCCCCCGGGCCGGGGAGTGGGCGGTACGCCGCCGGGGGCGCCCGCCGGCCCGGCTGCGGCTGTTCTGCCTGCCGCACGCGGGCGGCGGGGCGGCCGCCTTCCGCTCCTGGGCGCAGCACCTGGAGCCCGAGGTCGAGGTGGTGCCGATCCGGCTGCCCGGGCGCGAGTCCCGCTTCCGGGAGCGCCCGCACGACCGGCTCGGCGACCTGCTGCCGCCGCTGCTGCGCGACGTCGCCCCGCTGCTCGACGGGCCGCACGCCTGGTTCGGCCACAGCATGGGCGCGGGCATCGCGTTCGAGGTCTGCCGGGCGCTGCGCCGGCACGGGCGGCCCGAGCCGCCGCGGCTGCGGGTTGCCCTCCCGCACATCACGCTGATCATGGGCCCCACCGCCCGCCGCGCCGTGTACACCCCCGCCAACACCCCCTTCGTGGAG
>NZ_JBEXJK010000308.1:0-9801 GCF_040609095.1 Kitasatospora sp. NPDC004799 | reverse complement strand
GCCCGAGGCCGTGGACGAGCCCGAGGTCGCGGAGGAGCCCGGGGACGCCGTCCCGGCGGAGCCCGCGCAGACGGACGAGGTGCCCATCGAGGGGAACCGCCGACCTGCCGGCCGTGGCGGTCTCCGCCGGCGGCCGATCGGCTACTGCCGTGAACTGTGGAGCATAGGAGACTCGAACTCCTGACATCTGCCTTGCAAATTCGTTCGGCAAGGATCGGGGGCTGCTGATGCCTCCTCAGGGGCCTCTCCGGCTGGTCGCAGACGGTCGCCCCGGGTCGCTGGCGTTCGCCGACGTTGGTGTCAGGAAGTGATGTCGGAGAGGGCGTCCGCGTCGGCCATGGTCTGGTCTGTGAACCCGTGTTCAGCCGGCGCGGCGACGCGCTGAGCCAGCCAGCCCGACACCCGGGGACCGCCGTTCACGGCTCCGCCCTCCCGCACCGTTCGGACGTAGCTGAAGCCGTGGTCCAGGTAGTACCGGTGAAGCCGCTCGTTGGTGGTCCAGGCGTCCAGCCTGAGCCATTCGGCGCCGTCGCGCGCGGCCCGCTCGCCCGCCCAGTTCAGCAGCCGCCCGCCCAGATCCTGCCCGGCGTACGAGCGCGACACCGTGAGCTTGTTGATGTACCGGGCCGGTTCGGCCAGCTCAGCATCCGTCCACAGGCCGTCCTCTGCCTCCGGGGTGAGGGTTATCGTCCCGGCCGTTTCCGTGCCGTCGCGCAGCATGAAGACCACCCCGTCCTCTATGGTCGCCAGCAGCTTGTCGGCCGGGTAGTCCCGGCTCCACTGGTCGATACCCCGGGCGCTCAACCAGGCAGCTGCCTCCCGGCGAGCGGCCAGCAAGTAGTCCAGGTCCGCCGGATTCGCGGTCTCAATGATCACTGGGCATCTCCGCGCGCCACCAGGTCCCCGATCTCGTAGTTCATGTGGTTCAGGTCCCCTCGGAGCGTCGTGATGGTGCAGCGGACCGGCTTGTCCGCCGAGTACCCGGTCCGACGCCAGATGAGCACCGGGATACCGGCGCCGATCTGAAGCAGCCGGGCTTCCTCGGGGGTCGGCATCCGGGTGGAGATGTCGTCGTGATAGCCGATCTGCTCGACGCCGAGACCCGCCAGGTAGCGGGTGGTCCCCTCGTCGATGTCTCCCGGCTGTGCCAGCCGCGGGGCCATCTCCAGCAGCCACATCGGGTAGCTGGTGGCCTGCGTTGACCACGGCACCCCGTCCACGTAGCGGTGGCAGAACCGCAGGACCGTGGTCTCCCCCTCCGAAATGCCCAGCTGCTCGGCCACCTCGGCACGCGCGGGTTGCATCTCAACCCGGAAGTCCTGGTGCGGGCGGCGGCCGGCCTGAGTCACGTCGGTGTTGTAGGCGTCCCCGTTCTGGGGGAACGTCAGGTTCTCGAACCGGGACGCGTTCAGGTTGAAGACCTCGTGCGATCTGACCTCGTAGCCAAGCCCCTGGCTGGGCGTGATCAGGCCCTCGCCGACCAGCACGTTAAGGCCAGAGCGAACCGTGTTCCGCGACGCGTCGAAGCGGTCGCAGAGGTCGCGCTCAGACGGCAAGCGGGCACCGGGCGGGAAGACCCCCGAGCTGATCTCAGTCCGAAGGATGTCGGCTACGCGGCGGTACAGCGGCTGCTGGCTCATACACCCATCATGACGCATCCAGTCAACTGGTCCCTACATGTTGGACCAGGGGACTTGACGACTGCCCTGAGTGACAGCAGCATCATGTTCAGCAGCTTGTACCTACCAGTTGAGCCAGAGGTTCAACAGGGACAAGGTGTGCTCTGAACTGCCCAAAAACGCAATGGAGCGGCGCCCATCCGCCAAGAAAGCCGCCGCTCCACGCCCCGATGAAGGGAGTTCCATCATGCACGCAACGCTTACCGCTCCGCTCCTCGCCGCCACGGTCGTGAGCTTCCCGCAGGCCCCGCAGCGCATCGCCCCGCAGGTGGTGCTGTCGTCCGGAACCGCGCTGGCCGCCGCGCTGTACGCCTCGGACATGCCGAACACCTACCGGGCCAGCTCGAAGGACGCGGCCCAGATCGAGACGTGGATCACGCAGGGCATCGAGCGGCTCGGCCTGGACGAGGCCTACCGGCGCGGCCGGTTCCTGCGGCACTTCAACCTGCTGATGATCGAGGGCAAGGACGGCCCGGACGTGCGCGCCGCCTACCGCCAGTACTTCCCCCGGGCCCGGCGCATCGACCGCGCGCAGGACGCCGCCGCCGCCCTCGCGGTGCGCTCTCTGAACATCGCGGGCGCCGCCCACGAGGGGCCGGTGGCCGCGTGAGCACCGAAGCCAAGCCCCGGGTCCGTATCCCGCGCGGGCCGATCGAGGAGCCGCCGGGCCCCTACGCCGGACACGGCCCGGCCGCGAACCGCGAGGTGCTGTTCCTCGCGTTGGAGCGGTGCGGCGTCAAGGTCGGCGAGTTTGACCGGCGCACCATCGGCGCGCTGGCCGTGCTCGGCTCCAGCACGGCGCTGACGGTGGCGTCCTGGCTGCTCCAGTCGGCCGAGGGCCAGCCCGACTGACCGCCGCCACACGGGAGCGCCCACCGACGCTCACGGGCGCTCACCACCCGCTCACCGGGGCCGGTCGGCGGTGCTCGTTTCAACCCCGGTCGGCCGACTTCCAGGCCCGCCCGCGAGGCGGTGAACACCCGACTGTTCACCGCCGCTCACGGGGCCGTTCCCGGCGCTACCCGCCGACCGTTCCCGGTTCCCGGGAAGCGCTTCCCGCCCGTTACCCCCAAGCATCGGTCGCCCCCTGACCAGCAGTCCCGGCCCGACCGACAGCCGACCCGTTCACCGGTGAACCTCCCGGCCGTTCACCGGTGAACGCCCCGACTCCCAGCCCGACTCCCGGCCCATGAGGAGTAGCCGTGACCAGGCACAGCGGGGCCGACTCCCGCGCCCCTGAACCGCCGCCACCCATGTCTGAAGCCCTGGCCGCCGCCGCTGAAGCGGGCGCCCGTGGAGCTGAAATCGGCGCCGTCGTGAGCGATGAGCGCGTCATCGTGAGCGCCGTTCAGTCGGGTGTTCACCACCCCATTCACCTCGCTGCTGAAACGGCCGCCCGCGTGGTTGAAGCCGTGCCCGACGGGCCTGAAACGGGCGCCGTCGTGATCGGTGAACGCGGCGTCGTGAGCACCGGTGAGCACCCGGTGAACACCTCCGTCGCCGGTGCCGGTGAAGCGCCCGGCCGCGTGGTCGAAGCGGCGCCCGGCGGGCCTGAAACGGGCCCGTCCACGGGCGCCGGCCGACCGCCGCCGACCGGCCAGCCCGCCTCGACTTCCGCCCGACCGACCCGTGAGCGTCCTGTGAGCGCCCGTGAGCGTCGGCAGGCATTCGACCCGACCCCATTCCCGGCTCGCTGCCCGACTGAGGAGACCCGCATGAACACCCCGCCGCCGACCATCGACCCGGCCCCGCTCGCGGACCCGACCGACTACCTGACCGTGCCCCAGGTCGCCTTCGCCCTGCGGCTGTCGCAGGAGACCGTCTGGCGCATGGCGCGCGGCGGGCGCCTGGACGCCTACCGGGTCGGCAACGGCCGGGGCCAGGTCCGCATCTCCAGCGCCGCCTTCCGCGCCTACCTGGCCGCCACCGGACTGCCCGCCGGCCTGTCCGCCGTCGCCGCCGGCGCCCCGTCCAGCAGCCGGGAGCGGTCCCCCTGGACCAAGCCCCGCAGCTGACCGGCCCCACCGCCGCCCCGGAGTGGCCGTCGTGTCCAGAAAACTGGACGCCCGGCGCCGCCGGACAAGCAAGAAGAGCACCGGCCCGCCCGGCAACGGGTGCTCCTCTTGCTGTTCGGCGAAGCCGCTTGAAGGTCGTGCCGCGCAGCGGCTCCTTCATCGCTCTCTGAGGCGAGCGCCCGCTACAAGAACAGCCCCATTTTTTTCCTAAGTAGGAAGAGCCTGCGTCACAGCGTCACCAAGGGCCGAAAAAGGGCCTCTGACCTGCGACAACAGGCGTGACGCAGACGGAATTCTCTGCGTCATCGTGCGTACACCTGCGTCACCCGCAGACGCCGCCTGCGTCACCCACCCCGGCCCCGTGACGCAGCGGTGACGCAGCCCCCGACCACTGCGTCACCCCAAAGTCCCAGGTCAGAGGGCATGCGTGTCGCAGGTGACGCGGTGACGCAGAAATCCGCACCTCGGACAACACGCCCACGCTGAGAAACCCCGAACCCTCCCCGCCGCGCCCCGACCGGACCCTGGACCGGGCGCATCCCGAGACCACCACATGCTGCTGGCGCTAGGCGCCGCACTCGGTGCCACCCCGCCCGCCGCCCAGCCGCTCTGACACCCCCTGACGCCTGACACCCCCTGACACCCAAACCCCTAGGCAAACGCGGGTGTCAGGGGCCCTGACACCCGCCCCTGACACCACCTGACACCCAACCCCAACACCTGACCTGACACCCACCGCCCGCCGCTACCGCCCCGGAGGCGACCGTGGCCAGCCCGACCGTCGCAGCGCTCACCGTCCCCGAAGTCATGGCCGCGCTCCGGCTCGGCCGCAGCAAGGTCTACGACCTCATCCGCTCCGGCACCCTGCCGAGCTTCACCATCGGCCGCGCCCGCCGCGTGGCCGTCGACGACCTCACCACCTACATCCGCACCAAGAGCAGGAGCAGCCTCTAATGGCCAAGCGAAACCCGAACGGCGCCGGCACCGTGACCAAGCGGAAGGACGGCCGCTACCAGGCCGCCGTCTACGTGGTCCAGCCGGACGGCACCCGGGCCCGGAAGTACGTCTATGGCAAGACCTGGGAGGAGTGCGACCAGAAGCGTCTGGAACTCGTCCAGCGCGACCGCCAGGGCATCCCGACCCCGACCCGGTCGGCCAAGCTCTCCGAGTGGCTGCCCTACTGGCTGGAGCACTTCGTCCAGGCCCAGCGCAAGAAGACCACGGCCGCCAAGTACGAGACCCACCTCCGGCTCTATCTGGTGCCGCTGCTGGGCACCAAGAGCCTCGAAGGGCTCACCCCGCGCGACGTCCGGACGTTCCTTGCCAAGGTCACCAAGCAGGCCAGCGCGGCGACCGCCCGGGAGTCGCACAAGATCCTTCGGTCCGCCCTCACGGCCGCCTGCCGCGAGGAGCTGATCACGAGGAACGTGGCCAGCCTGGTGACCCCGCCCCGCGTCGTTTCCCGGGAGCTGCGGCCCTGGACGCTGGAGCAGACCCTCGCGTTCCTCCGGGCGGCCCGTACGGACCCGCTGTACGCCGCGTTCGTCCTCGCCGTGGCCCTCGGCATGCGGCGGGGCGAGATCGGCGGTCTGCGGTGGTCCTCCGTGGATCTGGAGAACCGGGTGCTGCGGGTCGGCCGCCAGTTGCAGCGCGTCCGGGGCGAGCTGTACGAGGACACGACGAAGAGCAGCAAGACCCGGCCGATCCCGCTGCCGACCATCTGCGTCGTGGCCCTGCGCTGGCACCGGATGTGCCAGGCCGAGCAGCGCCGGGCGGCGGGGGAGAGCTGGGAGGAGACCGGCTACGTCTTCACCACCCGGACCGGCCGGCCGGTGGAGCCGACCAACTTCTACCGGTCGTTCCGGCGGATCGCCACCGGGGCTAAGGTGCCGGTGGTCCGGATGCACGACGCCCGGCACGGGTGTGCCTCGCTGCTGATCGCCTGCGGCGTTTCGCCCCGCGTGGTGATGGAGATCCTGGGGCACAGCCGGTTCGGCATCACGATGGAGGTCTACACCCACGTGACGCAGGACACCCAGCGCGAAGCCCTCGACAAGGTGGACCGGCTGCTCCGCCGGGGGCGCTGATGTCGGCCTGAGATGTCAAACGCCCCGGACCATGATCGGTCCGGGGCGTTTGTGCACGTGGAGCATAGGAGACTCGAACTCCTGACATCTGCCTTGCAAAGGCAGCGCTCTACCAACTGAGCTAATGCCCCTCGACGGCACCGTGCGTGCCAACGGGCACTAGCGTACCGGTTTCCGGCGCGATTCCCAGCGCCGCCCGTCCGGCACAGTGCCGTTCCACAGGGTCGGCCGGTCCGGTTCGTCGACCGGGCCGGCCGGCCCGCGAGGCGCCGACGGGCGCCTCCGGAGTTCGTCGATCGTCAGATCGCCGGGGGCTCAGCGACCAGCCGGAACCGGGTCGGTGGCCTCGGTCCACAGGTCCTGCTCGGCGCGGTCCGCCTGGACCTGACGGTAGACAAAGAAGCCGCCGAGGGCGACCAGGGCGACCAGGAGAAGCTTCTTCACCGCGGGACCTCGTCCTTCTTGCGTTGGTGGACTCAAGAGCCGGATCCGGCCGGACTGACCGGGCCGACGAGTCCAGTTGTGTTTCGAGCGCGAACGGGCGGCCGGGTGCCAGACTGCCCTTGCGGCCGATGATACACACCGGTGTCCCAATCGTGACCAGCCACCGGGCGGCCAACCCGGCGGTCCGGTCCCAGGATTGACGCCGCACCGCTTGGCGGGCGGTCCGGCCGGGCCCGAACCGCCCCGACGCCCGTGGTCAGGCCCGGCCCGCCGGGCCGTCCGCAGGTCCGTTCGCAGGTCCGTCCGCCGGGCTGCCCGGCACCACCACCACGGCCCTGCCGTTCGCCAGGTCCACCCTGGTCCGCGGCGGCGCCCCCTCGCCCTCCTCGTCCCGCAGCATCAGGGTGCTGCCGCGTTCGTCCAGCTCGTGCTGCTTGCCCGCGGCGAACTGCGCGTGCAGCTGCTCGAACCCGGTGGCCGAGATCTGCCCCTCCCGGCCGGTCCCCCGCCAGGGCACCCAGCGGGCCCGGCCCGCCCGCAGCGCCAGCTGGTCGAGCGCCGCCAGCACCACCAGGGCGCAGACCAGTCCGGGGATGCTCATCGCCCACAACACCGCCATGCCGCCACCAACCCTCCACCGTCCCTCCTCGGAGAACAGCCGGGAACGGCGGCCGGTTCCCGGTTCGGGAACGGAGGAAAGGGCGGGAAACGCCGAAGGGCCCGGAGTGGATCACTCCGGGCCCTTCGGGGAGGTGGGCCTAACAGGACTTGAACCTGTGGCCTCTTCCTTATCAGGGAAGCGCTCTAACCGTCTGAGCTATAGGCCCTCACCGAGAGGAGATCGTACCGGATTCCGGCCGCCCCGCGGCGCCGGCCCGATCCCGGTCCCCATCCCGAGAAGAATCGAAGGGCCCGGAGTGGATCACTCCGGGCCCTTCGCGGTGGTGGGCCTAACAGGACTTGAACCTGTGGCCTCTTCCTTATCAGGGAAGCGCTCTAACCGTCTGAGCTATAGGCCCTTGCCGCACTGAAAGATTAGCGGACCGACGGCCGATCCCCCAAATCCGGGTCGGCCGGGGCCGCGGCGGCGCCCCCCGCGACCAGCGGCGGCGCCCCCGGGGCGCGGCGCAGCAGCCACTCCTCCCGGGTCGGCGGCAGGCCCGCCGCGCCCTCCTCGGTGCTGCGGACGGCGAGCACCTGGTTGATCCCGATCCGGTTCTGCTCGAAGGCGAGCGCGGAGGCCGCCATGTACAGCCGCCAGACCCGCGCCCGGCCCCGGCCGACCAGCCGGACCGCCTCCGTCCAGTGCGCCTCCAGGTTGGCCACCCACTCGCGCAGGGTCAGCCCGTAGTGCTCGCGCAGCGACTCGACGTCCCGGACCTCGAAGCCGGCCTCCTCCAGCCGGGCCACGGTGGAACCGACGGGGGAGAGCTCCCCGTCCGGGAAGACGTAGCGGTCGATGAAGGGGCTGGTGCGGTGCTGCTCGCCGGGGAGGTCGGGGCGGCGGGCGATCTGGTGGTTGAGCAGCCGGCCGCCGGGCACCAGCAGCCGGTACAGGCCCTCGGCGTAGACCCGGTACTGCTCGGAGCCGACGTGCTCGGCCATGCCGACGCTGGAGATCGCGTCGAAGGGCCCGTCGGTGATCTCCCGGTAGTCCTGGAGCCGGACCTCGACCCGGTCGGACAGCCCGGCCTCCTCGACCCGGGCGCGGGCCAGCGCGACCTGCTCCCGGGAGATCGAGACCCCGACCGCGGTGACCCCGTAGTGCTTCGCCGCGTGCAGCAGCAGCGAGCCCCAGCCGCAGCCGACGTCCAGCAGGCGCATCCCCGGGCGCAGGCCGAGCTTGCGGCAGATCAGGTCGAGCTTGGCCTCCTGGGCGGCCTCCAGGCTCTTCGCCTCCGGCGTCCAGTAGGCGCACGAGTAGACCATCGAGGAGCCCAGCACGAGCCGGTAGAAGTCGTTCCCGACGTCGTAGTGGTGGCTGATGGCCGCGCGGTCCCGGCTGCGGCTGTGCAGCCGCCCGGCGGCCCTGCGGACCTCCTCGCGGGGCGGCTCGGGTTCGAGGCCGACCGCCCCGGCCCGCAGCGCGGCGGCGAGCACCCGGCGGCCCTTGGCACCGAGCACGTCGCGCGGCCCGAGCGCCAGGCTGCGGATCTCCGGCCGCTCGGCGAAGCGGGCGACGGCGGAGAGCGTCTCGTACAGGTCGGTGCCGGGGGCGAGTTCGAGGTCCCCCGCGACGTAGGCCCGGGCCAGGCCCAGCTCGTCCGGCTGCCAGATCAGCCGGCGCAGCGCCCGGCGGCTGCGCAGGACCACGGTGGGAGCGCCCGGCGGGCCGGCGACGCTGCCGTCCCAGGCCTGCACCCGCAGCGGCACCGGGACCCCCAACAGCCCTTCCAGGGCCTCGACCAGTTGACCTGCGAGCTTCGCCACCGCGCGCCTCCGTCCAGTCGTCCTGCGGACACCTCAGCTGACCCGGTCGGGCTGACCGGGGGCGGCCTGCGGCACTCCCAGGCGCGGGACGGGCGGCACCCAGCTAATCCCACGGCCGCCGCCCGGTTTCCGGGTGGCACGCCGCGGGCGGCCGGCTGTCACCCGAAATGCCGACGGGCCCCACCGGCTGCAACAGTCGGTGGGGCCCGGGCATTCCGTCCGCGGACGGAGAACTGACCTGGGGTCAGGATCCGGCCGGGATCAGTCCTCCTCGGCCAGGGTGAGCTCGACGCCGCCGGTGAAGCCGGCCGCCGCGTTGTAGATGAACGCGGAGAGCGTGGACAGCGCGGTCAGCAGGACGACGTCGACCACGGCGATCAGCGTGGTGAAGGTCATCACCTTGCCGAAGCCGACGTAGTCCATCAGGTTGAGGCCGCCGCTGCTGTCCGAGCCGGTGACGTCCTTGAGGGTCTTGGTCAGCGAGTCGAAGACGCCGAGCGAGTCCAGCGTCATCCACAGCACGGCCGCGGCCACGATGATGATGATGCCGACGGCCAGCGACAGCAGGAAGCTGACCTTCATCACCGACCACGGGTCGACCTTGGTCACCCGCAGCCGGGCCTTGCGGGTCCGGCCGAGCCCGGGGCCGCCGGCCGCAGCGGCCGGGGCGGGGGCGGGGCGACGCGCCGCCCCGGCGGCGGGGGCGCCGCCCACCGGGGTCCCGCCGGCCGGGGTGTTGCCCGAGGTCCGGGTGCCCCGGGCCGGGGTCGGCTGCCCCTTGGCGTACGTGGTCGGCTGCGAGAAGCCGCCCGAGCCGGGGGCCGGGCTGCTCGGCGGCGCGGGCGTCTGCCCCCCGTAGGTCGCACCGCTCTGGCCCGCTCCGCCGACCGGTGGCATCAGCGAGGTGGACGCGGCCGAGTGCTCGGTCGGCGGCTGCGGCACACCGTACGAACCCCCGCCCTGCGCGCCCGGACGGCCGCCGGAGGTTCCTCCCGCAGCACCCGTGGCTCCACTCACCTGGTCCTCCCGCACTTCCCACCAGGACGGCGGCGCCGCCCTGCCTCGTCACTCGTCATCCAGCGCCCGGCGGGATTGCCCGGAACTGGTCGGCGTCCGGTGCCGCCGCGTCCGTCACCCGGACGCGGC